>CAZMCJ010000010.1:0-18903 GCA_964564795.1 uncultured Eubacteriales bacterium
TTTTTTATAACGAATAGGAAAGTTCTACTTTTGAATTTTTAATTATTGAACTTTCCGTCGATGAGTTTCAAAAAAGGCTACATTAAAAAGCTTTTTTAGAAGCCTTTATTATATCAAAGAGATTGGAGAAACTTATGATTGTTGGAATTTCAACCTCTTGCTTTTATCCGCAAGAGCCAGAACAAGCACTAAAAACTATAGCAGAGCTTGGAATAGAGGTGATAGAGGTGTTCTTTAACTCCCCTTGTGAGTGCAATGATGATTATATTGAAATGCTTAAAAAGCTAACCCGAAAATACGGACTAAAGGTAATTTCTGTCCACCCGTATTGCAGTGCGTATGAGTACCTGTATCTTTTTTCTGATTATAACAGGAGAAGGCAGGATGGGCTTAACGATTATAAAAGAATAATAAATGCAGGAAGCGCCCTTGGGGCGAAGTATGTTTCCTTCCATGGGGATAGATTAAACTCCCCATTTGACACAACTATTGATAACTATTGCGACGCGCTAAAGAGTATAATGGAGGTGGCGCATAATAACAATATGTTGTTGGCGCAAGAGAATGTTAGTTGGTGCAAAAGCAGTGATATTTCCTTTTTAAATCAGGTTGATAGAGGATTGGCGCCATATGGTCTAAAATACACATTTGACATCAAACAAAGCATACGGGCAAGCACACCTTATACACAATATATTGATATTATGAAAAACAACATTGTGAACGTGCATATAAGCGATAGTGATAAAGAAAACACTTGTTTAGTTCCCTCATATGGGGATTTTAACTTTGAAAAACTCAAAAAAGAACTCCAAATGGCGGGCTATAATAACGCATTAATAATTGAGTGTTACAGACATAATTATGCTGATTTTGATGAATTAAGGGTTGGTTATAAATATTTAAAAAAATTAATATAGATTTCGACAAAATTTTATCAAAAAGTGTATACTGTTGATAGATATTCAAGAAATATGGTTACATAAATATATAGTGGAAAATAATTTGTCGAATTATGCGACCAAATATAGTGGAAAAATTAATTTGTATACTGTATAATGTAGATAGAAATTATTTAGGAGGATTTAGTGATGAAAAAAAGGGAACTGTTTAGTAAAATTCACCATGAGTATACTATTTCGCAAGAGTGTGAAAATAAGTTCATTCTAAACTATTATTTAATAATTGAAGAATTTCAAGAATTAAATTTCTCCTATGGGGTTGAAGTGGAAAAGGTAACTAATAATGGGTCAAATGACGAGGTGGAACGGAGTATATATTCACCTATATGTTGTGATAGAGAGGAGATGCTGCAATTCATAAAAAAGATAGCTAAAGGTGTGGTTACACCAATTACATTAGGATCTATTCTTGAAGACAATTTTACATAATAATCGGTTTACTAACGAAACTATATATGGTATAATGTAGCAAATATTAAAATCAATGGGGGTAATCAAAATGAAGTGTCCGTATTGTAATTTCATTGAGAGCAAAGTTGTTGACTCCAGACCAACAGACGAAGGCGGCAGCAGAAGGAGAAGAAGAGAATGCCTTAACTGTTTAAAAAGGTTTACTACATATGAGATTATTGAGCAAGTGCCATTGATTGTTGTTAAAAAGGATAAAATAAGACAAGCTTATGACCGAAACAAATTGATGAATGGAATTGTTAGGGCATGTGAAAAAAGGCCCGTTACAATAAGCACATTACAAAAAATGGTGGACGAGATTGAAAATATATTGTACAACTCTCTGGAGCGTGAGGTAACCTCCGACAAAATTGGGGAGCTTGTAATGGATAAATTAAAAGATGTGGACGATGTTGCCTATGTTCGTTTTGCATCGGTATATAGACAATTTAAAGATATTAATACCTTTATGGAGGAACTTAATAGATTGCTTGAGGCTAAAAAGAAGTGATAGACCTTCATACTCATTCAATCTACTCTGACGGAGAAGAAACCCCAGCTGAAATTTTGCAAAAGTGCAAACAGATAGGGGTTGATATTATTGCGCTAACAGACCATGACACCGTTGACGGCATTAAAGAGGGTCGGGAAAAGGCACTTGAAATAGGCATTGAATTTGTTGGAGGGATAGAAATCTCTAGCCAACATCTTGATAATGAAATACACATTATTGGTTTGTTTATTGATGAAGATAATGAAGAGCTTATAAAATATTGCCAAAGCGCACGTGAGATTAGGGAAAATTGCGGAAGACAAATTATGCAAAAATTGCGGAATTTTGGTGTTTGCATAACTAATCACGAGGAAGATATTGCGTGCCACTCTAGGGCGATGATTGGAAAGCTTCTTGTCGAAAAGAAGGTTGTTAAAACTATTAAAGAGGCATTTTCCACATACCTTTCAAATGGCAGCCTTGCCTTTGTGGAAAAGGAACGCATTAGTTGCCAGGATGCAATAGATCTTATACATAAAAGTGGGGGGATTGCAATTCTTGCCCATTTATCCACCATTTCAAGCGATTATATCACTTTAGAGAAGATAGTTTTGGACCTTAAAGATATGGGGATTGACGGGATAGAGGGGTTTTACAACAACTATTCCCCCGAATTTAGCGCGTTTGTTCTTGACCTTGCTAAGCGTGAAAATTTGGCTGTTTCGGGCGGGAGCGATTACCATGGGAAAAACAAGGTGGGGCTTTATTTGGGACGAGGATATGGAACGCTTAATATCGTCAAAGATGTTTTTTATAATCTTAAAAATAAAGTCACAAAACATAACTAAACATAGAAAAAGCACATTTAGATGGTTAGAATTCATCTAAATGTGCTTTTTATTTATAGGTTAGTTGGCAATAGGTCCGCCAAAGTTCAGTGCTTTAAGGAGTGAGCCTTCGCTGGATTTTAGGCTAAACCCGTCGCAACCATCAGGAACAAAGAACTGCTGACCTTGAAAAATAGGGATGCTTTTGCCATCAGCAAAAAGCTTGCCCTCGCCTGATAAAATATATAAACCACTAAAGTTTTTTGGGCAATCCACTTCAATCTCCACCAAAACTTCAATCTTGTTCAGCCAAAAATAATCGGTATTACTCTTTCCAATAAGGGAGGAAATGAGGTTGCTCTCTTTAGAAATAATGCTACTCTCCTCAATAAACCAACGTTTTTTAACTTCATCTGCCGTTAACCCCTCAAAATTAAAGCAATCAAACATTGCATCAAAACCAAGCCCTTGGTGGCACATAAAATCAGCAACGGGGAAGCCGCTGGGGGTGGTGCGCTCCACACGGATTGTGTAGTCAGTCGGCTCTTGAATTTCCACCAAAAAGCACCCCTCGCCGATAGCGTGTGGCACGCCACCCTCAATTAAAATGGTATCTCCCGGGGAAACCTCGAAGCGGTGCATCGCATTTAGCATGCCTTCAATATCTTGATTTTCAAACAGGGCAACCCACTTTTCATGTGTTATCCCCTCCTTAAAGCCAAAATAAATGCATGGCTTTTCACCTTTTGCAGTCTTGCCTCCTAAAATGTGCCAACACTCCGTTTTGCCAAAGGGGGAGGAAAACAGCTCCTGCGCTTTTGTGCGGTCGGGGTGGACTTGTATTGTAAGACGCTCCGAAGCGTCAATTATTTTAACTAAAACACCTGTTTGATTTCCAAATCTTGCAACGTGGTCACCGCCTAAATATTTAGAAGGTGAGATATCCAAAAGTGCTTTTAGGGTGGTTCCATCGCTTGCGATGTGGCTCATTCCCTCGTCCAAAATATGCTCCCTCCCTGCGTTTCGGGCAGAGATGATGGACATAATCCATTCCTCTGGAAAGTGAGAATTTTCGGTATTTTTAATATTATGAAGTTCGTCTATTAATTTTCCGCCAAGGTATGTTCGCCATGCACGTGGGTTATCAAGCAAAATTGGAAAGTTGTTGGAAATCATTTAAAGCACCTCACTTAAATTTATAATATAATTATACTATTTAAAAAATTTTTTTGCAATAAACTTCCATTTAATTTACTTTGGAGAGGTTAATTCAAATAATAGAAGGGCCGATTATAAAAATCAGCCCTTTTATTATTTAATATTCGTAACCCTTTGTAAAAGCAAGCACATTCATATCAACAAACTTTTCCTTTACAAGGCTTTTAATGCTTTCAATAAAACTCTCCTTTGGAAGGTTAAGCTTTTTAGCCATAACGCCAAGCAAAACAATGTTAACCGCTTTAGAACTGCCACACTCGGTCGCAATTGAAAGCGCATCAACGGGGGTAATGTTAGCACCGATTGCGCTAAGTGTTTCAAGCACGTTTTGTGGGTACTTTGCAGCGCCAATAATAACCGGCATTGGGTCAATTTTTTGGGTGTTTATGATTAGGCTGCCATCTTTTTTAAGGTTTTCGATATAACGCAACCCCTCTAGCTGTTCAAACGCAACCATAACATCGCACCCGCACTTATCAACGATTGGTGAGTGAACAACATCGCCATATTTAACGTAAGTTACAACGCTGCCGCCACGTTGGCTCATACCATGAACCTCCGAAACTTTAACGTCAAACCCGCCTCTGATAAGCACATCGCCCAAAATTTTGCTAACAAGCAAGGTGCCTTGACCGCCAACGCCAACGAACATAATATTAGTTGTCATTATTTTGCACCCCCTTCGGTAATTGCGCCAAATTTACACATTCTTTTGCAAAGGTCGCACCCAACGCACAAAGTTTTATCAATAATCGCTTTATTGTCAACCATTGAGATTGCAGGGCAGCCAATTTTCATACACATCTTGCACGATTTGCAGCTATCCCGAGTAATCTCGTATGGTGGGTTGATTTTAACACTCTTTAAAAGTACGCAAGGGCGACGAGTGATTATAACGGAAGGCTCGGAAACTGCTGTTTCCTCCTTGATAAGACGTTCCAAATCAGCCAAATCGTAAGGGTCAACAACACTTATGCGCTTTACGCCAACAGCCTCACATATTTTTTCAATGCTGATTTGTGGGGCAACATCACCCTTTATAGTTTTGCCCGTTGTTGGATTTTCCTGGTGGCCTGTCATTCCTGTGATGGAGTTATCCGCAATTATAATGGTGGAAAAACCCTTGTTGTAAACGGTGTCCACAAGCCCTGTTATTCCCGAGTGCATAAAGGTGGAATCGCCGATAACACAAACAGCCTTTTTGGCAAATTCCTCGCCACGTGCCTTAACCATACCGTGAAGGGCAGAGATGGAAGCTCCCATACAAATAGTTGTGTCCATTGCTGAAAGTGGAGGTAGTGCGCCCAAAGTGTAGCACCCAATATCGCCACTTACAACCATCTTTAGCTTAGACAGTATGTAGAATAGTCCACGGTGTGGACAGCCTGCACAAAGAACAGGTGGGCGAGGTGGCGCCGAAACATCACACTTAAAGAAATCAGTTTCAATTCCTAAAATTTGCTTTTTAATCTCGTTTGGAGTATATTCGTCAATTTTGGAGAAAAGCTCCTTGCCCTTAACTTCAACACCAATTTTTTTGCAATGTGTTTCAATGATGTCCTCAAGCTCTTCTATAACATAAAGGGTATCAACATTTTTTGCAAAGTCTTTAATCAGGTTAACAGGCAGTGGGTTTATCATACCTAATTTTAAGTATGATGCGTTATCGCCAAGAGCTTCAACAGCGTATTCATAGGCAATTCCCGCAGAAATTATGCCCATTTTTTTAGAGTTATATGTAACTTTGTTAAGGGGGGAGGTCTCCGCATAGGCGGTTAGAGCATCTGTGCGCTCCTCCACAAAATAGTGACGCTTTTTAGCTGCAGCGGGCATCATAACAAACTTTGCAGGGTTCTTAACATATTCTTTTAGCTCGTCATTCCCTCTATCGCACAAGCTAACTAAGCTTTGGGAGTGGGAAACACGAGTAGATAGCCTCAGTATAACAGGAGTATCGAATTGCTCCGAAATTTCAAAAGCAACTTTTGTAAAATCCTTGCACTCTTGGCTGTTTGATGGCTCAACCATTGCAACCTTTGATGAGATTGCGTAGTAACGGCTATCTTGCTCGTTTTGCGAGGAGTGCATACCTTGGTCATCTGCAACTGCCATAACAAAGCCGCCGTTAACACCCGTATAAGCTGCGGTGAACAGCAAATCTGCCGCAACGTTTAGCCCAACATGCTTTTGGGCGCAAAAACTCCTAGCGCCTACGATTGATGCGCCAAAGGCAACCTCTGCCGCAACCTTTTCGTTTGGTGCCCACTCAGAATAAATCTCGCTATATTGTGAAACACACTCTGTAATTTCGGTTGATGGAGTGCCGGGGTAGGAGGAAACAACACGCACACCAGCCTCATAAAGGCCACGTGCAACTGCTTCGTTTCCTAGCATTAGTTTTTTCATAAGTTTTCTCCTTTAATTAGTCTTTTGGCCTAAGGTCAATAACTCTTTGCGCCTTCCCCTCAAAACGCTTAATAGTATTTGGGGAAACAAGAACAACCTTGGCATTAAGCCCAAGGATTGATTTTAGCCTATCTTTAATATTGTTTTCAATGCGCTTAAGGTCGGAATATGATTCCAACAAATCATCGTTAGTAAGCTCAATTTGCACCTCAAGGGTATCCATTATTCCCTCACGGCGAACGATAAGCATATAGTGGCTACCAACGTCTTGCATACCTATTATAGCACTTTCTATTTGAGAAGGGAATACGTTAACTCCCTTAATGATTAGCATATCATCGCTTCTGCCCATAATTTTGCTCATTCTAACGTGGGTGTGCCCGCATTTGCATGGCGTATAATCAAGCTTTGTAATGTCCTTAGTGCGGTAGCGGATAATTGGGAAACACTCTTTAGTTAGGGAGGTGATAAGTAGCTCGCCACTTTCGTTTTCCCCTTTAACAGCAAGGGTGTCCGCATCAACAATCTCTGGTATAAAGTGGTCTTGCGCCATATGTAGACCTTGGCGCTCCAGGCACTCGCCCGCAACGCCGGGACCTATAAGCTCGCTCATACCGTAGTTATCGGTAGCAATTATGCCCATGCTTTTTTCGATTTGTGTACGCATTGCAGGGGTGCAACCCTCACCACCAAAAAGCCCAACACGAATTTTGTGTGCCATGCCACGCTCACGGATAAGCTCGGATAAATATAGCGCATAGGAGGGGGTGGCAATAAGAACTGTTGTGCCAAAATCCTCCATAAGCATAAGCTGCTTTTCGGTGTTACCACTGGATAGGGGAACAACCATAGCGCCAACTTTTTCTAAACCTTGGTGCAGCCCAAACCCGCCTGTAAAAAGCCCATAGCCAAAGGCAACCTGCGCAACGTCCTCGTTTGTAACACCAGCAAGGGCGCAAACACGTGCAACAAGGGTGCTCCACATATCCAAGTCGTTTTTGGTGTACCCAACAATTGTTGGCTTGCCCGTTGTACCGGACGAGCCATGAAGTCGCACAACGTCCCTTTTTGGAACAGCAAACATATTAAAGGGGTAGTTGTTCTTCAAATCCTCTTTTGTGGTAACAGGGAAGTACTGCAAATCGCTAATGCTCTTTATCTTGTCGGCACACACCTTATACTCGTCAAACTTCTTTTGGTAAAAAGGCACGTTGCGATAAGCGTGGTCAACGGTCCACTTTAATCTTTCGAGCTGCATCTCTTGCAGTTTTTCTTGCTTCATTGTTTCAATTTCGGGCTCAAAAAACATAACTACTCCTTACTTTTAAAATTAGTCTACACTAATTTTAATATTAAAAAATTTATCTATATGCTCATTGTCAAACCCTTTTGTGAAAAGGCTGACAGTGTATGTTAAAATAACAGATACAACCATTGCAAGGCTTCCAAAAACAGGTGCAAGGGAGGCATTAAAGCCAGAGGATACACAAAGAACAAGTGAAAGCCCAAACCCACCAATCATTCCTGCGTATGCACCCATTTTAGTGATTTTTTTGCAAAACAGCCCAAGGATAAACGGACCCATAAAACTGCCTGCAACTGTGCCCCAAGCAAAGCTCATAAGCACTAGTATCGGTGTTTTAAAGCTTGCAATTATAACACTTAAAAAGATAAAAACAAAGCAAAGGATGCGTGTTACCAAAAGTGTTTGCTTGTTGCTCATACCCTTTGCGAAGGTGTTTTGCAATAAATCAATAGAAATTGCAGAGGCACACGCAAGCACAAGGGAAGAAAGGGTGGACATTGATGCGCTTAAAATAAGCACAAAAATTAGTGCAAGCAAAATCTCCGGCAACATTGTTTCTAGCATAATTGGCACAATCATATCGAAGTTTACCTTGCCACCCAGCGTTGGCAAAACGTTTCCAAAGAAGATTGGCCCAAGGCTTCCTATAAAGTAGGTACCCACTGCAATCAAAAGGGAAAAAAAGGTGGCGATGGACGCCGCACTCTTAATCGTTTCCTTATCCCTAACCGCATAAAATTTATGCACCGTTTGTGGAAGTGCCCACGTGCCTATACTTGTTAAAAAGCAAAGGCAAAACAGGGTTAAAAGATTACCCCCACGTGAAAAATCAAACAGGTTTACAGTTGCCACGGTGTTTGCAACCGAAGCACTAATGCTTTCCATAAATCCACCAAATGGCGCTGTTGTTGTAATTTTCAGCAGCATATAAGCCATACCTACAAGCATAATAACACCTTGCACAAGGTCGGCAACCAGCGTACCTGCGTATCCACCCAAAACAAGGTAGACAGCGGTTAAAACGCCGATGAAAATCATACAAGCGGTGTAATCAATATTAAGCACACTTTCACTCAAGTAGCTTATTCCGGAGTAAACGCTCGCTGAGTAAGGTACCATAAATATAAAAATGATTATAGCGGAAAAAACTTTCATAAAGCGGGAATTGTATCGCTCCATAAAGTATTGTGGCATTGTTTTAATCTTGTATGTTTTTGTGACAAGCCGTGTAGGCTCTGCCAAAAATTTCCAAGGGAGGTATGTGCCAAAAATTGCGTTTGATAGACCGATTAAAATTGCAAAAAGACCGAAATCCCATCCGTTGCGACCTGCGTACCCAATAAAAATAACCGCAGAAAAGTAGGAGGTGCCATAAGCAAAAGCGGACATAATGGGCCCTGCTTTTCTTCCCCCTACCATAAAATCAGTTAATGTGCTTGCCTTTTTAATGCTATTTACCCCAATAAAAAGCATTAGCGCAGCGTAAGCTGCGACAATTAAAAATTTTGTCATAACTATACCATCCTTCCGTTCTACATATTTAGTTAGTGCGATCCGTTTTACTACCGTAATACAAATGCTACAATTCTACATCTAGAATTGTAGCACAAGTGACTAAAAAAGTAAAGAGTTTTTATGCATTTTTTTTGTATATAAGGTATAGACCTTTTAGCAGCAGGTTTTCGTCATAGATAATTTGATGTTTGCAATGTGGAATAATAAATTTGGAAAGCCCACCCGTTGCAATAATAGTAGGAATAAAGTCTTGTTCCTCGCTAATGCGTTCAATTATACCATCTAACATTGATGCGCTGCCTAAAATAACACCACTACGCATACAATCAATTGTATTTTTACCAACCGTTTTCTTTGGGGTCTCAAGGCTTATCCCAGGAAGCTGGGATGTCCTTGAGGAAAGAGCGTCGAGGGAGATTTTAACCCCAGGCATAATACATCCGCCCAAGTATTTGCATTTTTCGTCCAGCACGCTTATGGTGGTTGCAGTTCCCATATCTATTATAATATAGGGGGGTGTGTATTCATCAATTGCGGCAACGGCGTTAACAACAAGGTCACTACCTAGCTGTGCTGGGTTGTCAATCAAAATATGCAGACCGGTTTTAAGGCCGGGTCCAACGATTAGGGAAGTTTTTTCAATAATCTTGTGGATTGCGGTTTGCAAAAGGTTGGAAAGGGGAGGAACAACGGAGGAAATTATAGCCCCCTCAATATTCGCTATATTTATAGAATAAAGTGTTAGTATTCCCTTGATTTCCGCCGCATATTGGTCCTCCGTTTTAAAGTGGTCAGTTGCAATACGTGCAACAAAAAGGGTACCCCCTTCGCCAATGCAACCCAAAACAATGTTGGTGTTGCCAACATCAACTGCTAAAATCATAAATTTTCCTCCGTTTTAAGCTTGATTAATGTAGAAGCTATTACAGTGGTTAAAATAGCTGCAACGATTGCCTCGGGTACACCATTTATGCCGATTATGGAAAGTATCAGGGTGTACACAAGGTTAGGGGCAGTTTCCTTAACAGCGCCGTAACTCTCGCCAAAGAATATATAAATAAGGTTCATAACAAGCAAAGTGTTTGTTAGCGAGCCAAAAAGACCTGCAACAAAAAGGCTTGCCTTTATACTTACTTTTTTAAAGTTTAATAGTATTTTATAGGTATAAAAGGGAACAACACCAACCAAAATACGTGGCACCATACAGATTATTAGGGAAAAAAAGTTGCCGCTGTTATCCCCAAATGTGTAAAACGGGGAAAAAACAAATGATGTGGGTGTGGGGTTAAAGGTGTTGTTGAAAAGACTTGTTAATCCAAAGATGGCACCAAGCAGTGCGCCCTTTTTGGGACCCAGTAAAAGGGAGGCGATGATGACAGGAATGTGAATGGTTGTTGCACGAGTAAACCCAAGTGGTATATAACCCAAAAATGGAATGGACGCAAGGGCGATAATAATTGCCCCAAAAAGGGAAAGTAAAACTAAATCCTTAGTGCTTTTTGATGTGTTTTTCATTTTTTTATTCCTCCTGCTACTGTTCGTTTTGTTGATACAATGCAAAAATATAATAACACATATTGTGCTGCTAGTAAATGTTTTTTATTTACATAAAATGAAGAATAATGTATAATTAAATTGTTAAAAATTTTTGCGAGGTGAAGGACTATGCTAAAAGGAAGAAACGTTGTGGTTGGTATAACCGGAAGTATTGCTGCATATAAAATGGCTGATGTTGCAAGTGCACTTGTCAAGCTGGGGTGCGCTGTTCAAGTTATTATGACCAAGAATGCAATGGAATTTATAACGCCATACACATTTGAACGTATTACAGGGAAAAAATGTATTACTGATACATTTGATAAAAATTTTAACTTTGACGTTGAGCATATTTCAATTGCTAAAAAGGCAGATTTGCTTATAATTGCACCCGCAAGTGCAAATATTATTGCCAAAATGGCAAATGGTATTGCAGACGATATGCTTTCAACCGTTGCCCTTGCGTGCAGATGCAAAAAGCTTTTTGCAAGTGCGATGAACTGTGCAATGTACGAAAATGAGATTGTGAAGGATAACATAAAAAAACTTATAAATTACGGATTTACAGAAATTCCGCCACAAAGAGGCATGCTTGCATGTGGTGATATTGGGATTGGAAAAATGGCAGACGGGGCGGAGATTGTTGAGTACGTCTTAAAAGAACTTGCGTACGAGAAGGATTTGGCAGGCAAGAATGTGCTTGTTACAGCAGGACCAACGCAGGAAAGTTTGGACCCTGTGCGCTTTATCACCAACCACTCCAGCGGCAAAATGGGGTATGCAATGGCGAAAATTGCAATGCTAAGGGGGGCAAATGTTACCCTTATAAGCGGGCAAACTAGCATAAAGCCACCACCATTTGTTAAAACCATTTTTGTAAAAAGTGCGGCGGATATGCTTGAAAAGGTTGAGGAAAATATTGAATGGGCGGACATTGTTTTTAAAAGTGCGGCAGTGGCGGACTACACACCTGCTGATTACTCCACCCAAAAAATTAAGAAAAAAAATGATGAGCTTACAATAAATCTGCAAAAAACAACGGATATTTTAAAGGAAATTGGCACAAAAAAGAGGGCTGATCAGTTCATTTGCGGATTTTGTATGGAGACGGAAAACTTGGTCCAAAACGCTAAAAATAAGCTTATAAATAAAAATTTGGATATGATTGCGGCAAACTCCATAGCGACGCCCGGAGCGGGATTTAAAGGGGATACTAATGTGATGACCATAGTTACCAAAGAGGGGGAAACAGAGCTGCCCATTATGACAAAGGAAAAAGTGGCAGAAAAAATTATTGATATGATCATAAAAGGAAAAAAAGATGTTAATTAGTTTGAGTGAAATTGCAAAAATCTATTCAGGAAACACCCTATTTGAAGGTGTTTCCTTTAATATGGTAAAGGGCGATAAGCTGGGATTTGTGGGGATAAACGGGGCGGGTAAGACAACCCTTTTTAAAATTTTGATGGGGGAAGTCACCCCTGATTTTGGCGAGGTTTTTAAGGGCAAGGACACCCAAATTGCCTATATGGAACAGCACGCCCTAAACAACTCTGAAAAAAGTGTTTATGAAGAAGTGCTGGAGGTTTTTAGCGAAACAATTGCGATTGAAAACGAGCTTAAAGAGGTACGCCTGGCAATTGAAAACAAGGCGGGCGATTTGAATAGTTTGGTGCTAAAACAGCACCTGCTAAACGAGGAATATACCGAGAAAAAGGGGTTTACATATAAGGGAATTGTTCGCTCCACCCTGCTTGGGCTGTCCTTTAGCGACGAGGAGCAGGCTATGCCTGTGAATACCCTGTCTGGCGGGCAAAAAACACGTGTTGTCCTTGCAAAAATACTCCTTTCGGGGGCGAACTTGCTTCTGCTTGATGAGCCTACCAACCACCTTGACATTAAAAGCACGGTGTGGCTGGAGGAATTCCTAAAAAGCTACGACGGTGGGACTATTATAATTTCCCACGACAGATACTTTTTGGATAGGGTGACCAACAAAACCCTTGAATTAGAAAATGGAGAGTGCAGGCTTTATCCTGCCAATTACACAAAATATATATCCCTTAAAGAGGAGTATAACCTAACTAGGGAGCGTGTTTACGAGAATACCACAAAGGAGATTGCACGCCTTGAGGGTATAATAAAGCAGCAGCGCCAGTGGAACAGGGAAAAGAACATTGTGACGGCGGAAAGCAAGCAAAAAATTGTAGATAAGCTAACCAAAACCCTTGATAAGGTTAAAGAGGTGGATAACGATTTGGAATTTGACTTCTCCCCTAAAATTTCGGGGGGCAACGAGGTTCTGAAGGTGCAAAATGTTGCCAAAACCTTTGGAGAAAAGGAGCTTTTTAAAAACGTAAATATGTTCCTTGAAAAAGGGGATAAAGCCTTTATTTTGGGGCCAAACGGGTGCGGAAAAACCACCCTAATAAACATTATTATGGGGGAGATTGAGGGCGATTGTGGCGAGGTTATTCTCGGCGCAAATGTAACAACTGCCTACTACGACCAGCTTGGCAAAAGTGTGCTTAACGATAAGATAGTGCTGGACGAGGTGTGGGACGAATATCCAAAAATGACACAGACTGAAATTCGCTGCGCCCTTGCTGCATTTTTATTTAAAGGGGAAGACGTTTTTAAGGAAACAAAGCTACTTAGCGGCGGTGAGCGTGCCCGAATTTCTGTTCTTAAAATTATGCTTAAAAATGCTAACCTACTAATATTGGACGAGCCGACTAACCACCTTGATATTGCATCAAGGGAAAGTTTGGAAAAGGCTCTGCAAAGGTATAACGGAACAATTTTGTGCATATCCCACGACCGTTATTTTATAAATAAACTTGCCACAAAAATCTACCTTTTGAATGAAAATGGAACAAAGGAATTTGTGGGTGATTACGATAATTTTGTAAGCTTTAGCGAGGAAACGAAAGAAAAAACGGAGAAGAAGGAAAGCGCAAACAGCCTTGATTATAAGGCGAGGAAAGAGCTGCTTAGTAACATCAGAAAAACAAAAACTCAAATAGAAAGGCTTGAAGCGGAGATTGCAAAAACAGAAGAAAAAATAGCGGAAAATGCAAAGCTTTTGTGCAGTGAAAGTGTTTCAAGCGACTATCAAAAGATGATGGACATTGCAAAGGAAAGCGAAAGCTTGGAGGAAGAATTGCTAGTGCTTATGGAGGAATGGGAGAACACCCACCAAAAGCTTGTGGAGATGGAGGGGGAATAAGATGGAAACGTATTTTTATAAGTGCGAGGTGTGCGGTTTTCTGCACATTGTTCCTGCATATTGGGTGGAATATTCACCACCTGAAGTGTACGAGATGGACCACCTAAATCCTGAAAACGGAAATCATTGTGAGCAGAAAAATCTTGCGCTTTGCAAATAATGAGGAAAATATTTGAAATTAGCAAAATTAACACTCTTTTAATTGAATTTACATTTAATTTATGATAGAATAATCTGTAATAATGTTAAAGGTGGATAAATTTGTGGATAAAAAGTATAACAAAGGTTTTAAGGGCAAAGAAAATGTTAAAGGCAAGAATTTTGCGTTTAATGATGATATAGAAATAGACGAAAATAAAATTGAGGGTAGAAACGCTGTTACCGAAGTGCTAAAATCGGACAGAACGGTGGATAAGCTCTTTATTCTTGCGGGCGAGCGAGAGGGTTCGTTGCAAAAAATCTTTGCAATTGCACGTGATAAGGGTGTTGTAATTAGCGAGGTTGATAGAAAAAAGTTGGACTTTATGAGCGAAACAAAGTCGCACCAGGGTGTTATTGCCCAATGTGCGGCGCGTGAATATGTTAGCGTTCAAGATATTTTGGATATTGCGGCGGAAAAAGGTGAGCCACCCTTTGTTGTTGTGTGCGACGAAATTAACGACCCACACAATTTGGGTGCAATAATCAGAACAGCAAATGCAGCGGGTGCTCATGGGGTAATTATCCCAAAGCGTCGCAGTGTTGGATTGACAAGCGTTGTTGCAAAGGCGGCGGCGGGCGCACTGGAGCATACAAGAATTGCAAAGGTTACCAACATTGCGGTTGAGCTTGATAGGCTTAAGGAAAAAGGCTTGTGGGTTTTTGGAACAGATGCAGATGGTGAAACGCTATACCACCAAGGTGATTTAAAAGGACCAATCGTCCTTGTTATTGGCAGCGAAGGATTTGGAATGGGCACGCTTGTGAAGAAAAAGTGTGATTTTTTGGTTAGGATACCAATGATGGGAGAAATAACGTCCCTTAATGCATCGGTTGCAGGTGGTATACTGATGTATGAAATATTGAAGCAAAGGGGTATAAAGTAGTGAGTAAAGAATATGATAAAGACAGACTTGATCATGTGCTTGAGAATTATAAAAGCTCTCAAATGAGGGCTACCGCATTATCAGCAGAGGATATTCTAAACGAGCTTAAGGGTATATCAAAGGAAAAAGTTGAACCTGCAAATAGTAAAAATCCAATTGATGAAAGTCTAAAGGTTGATGAAATTACCAAAGCTATAGATGAAAACATTGAGCAAAAATCTGCAAAAAATATAACTTATGACGAGGTTGTAAAGCTAGAAACAGAGGGTGAAGTCACTAACCTTGATGTAAAAAGCACAAAAACCATTGACAGAACGGAAATTGACGAATTTTACAACCAAGTTGAAGTAGAAGAACTTAAAAATAGCAGCTTTTCAAGAATTCTTGCCGAAAAACAACAACTAAATCAACATAGTGATTGTGACGAATTTGAGGAAAGCTTTGAGGAAGAAGAACTCTTGGAAATCAAGATAAACAAGGAGGATGCTGACGAGACAGAGCAGGAGTGGGCACAAGATGAAACGGAGCAGACCGAGAGTGATAATTATGACGAAATAAAGGAGCTTGCAGATAAAGATGTAAAAGGATTTAAGCTTAAATTTATTCTTGCGTCTGTTGTATGCGTGCTTTTATCTTATGTAACACTAGCTTCTCGCTTTAGTTTTCCTCTTCCTGAGGTTATGAACAAGGTTATAAACCCCGAAACATTTATTGTGGTTAGTATGGGTCTTTTCGTTGTTTCTGTGCTTATCGCAATAAAGGAACTTGCATTTGGACTGCGAGAGCTGCTTACAATGCATGCGGATGAAACAAGCCTGCTTTCCTTTGCGACTATTGTTGTTTTGGTGCAAGGTGGCTTTGCTGTTGCTAACGCCACAGCAGGGAAGGATATAATTTTTAACGGTGCTATAATTTCATTTTTGATAGCTGCTAGGCTATACACAAAGATAATAGCAAGTGATGATATAAGCAAAAATTTAGGTATACTAAAAAAATATGGCACAAATATTTCCCTTGATATGCTAAAAACCAAAGAAGCAATTGACGCACTTGAGCCTGTTATAAGTGACGAGGGTCAATATAGTATTTTTGGAATTAAGAAAATAAAAAGCACCAGAAATTTTGAAGAAATGGCATACGATTTTAACGAGGAAACAAATCTTTGTTCAATTGTTGCACCAATTGCTATAGCTTGTGCTGTGTTGCTTGCGGGTTCATTTACTGTTTTAAAGGAGAATTCCGGTGGTTTTGTTAACTTGCTTGCAGCATTTAGCTGTGGAATAACACCTATTATTTTTGGTCTTTCCTATGCAATTCCCTTCAAAAATTTAACAGAGCGTTTGCGTCAACAAGGCAATGTGGTTGTGGGTGCTGCGGCGGTTGATTTGGCGGACGATTGCAACGGACTTGCAATTGAGGACGGATATATTTTTGAGCGTGGCACAATCAAACTAAAAAGTATGAAAATTTTTAACAATGTTAGAATAGATGAGATTTTTGTGGACGTTGCAAGCGTTCTAACTCATCTTAAATGTGCCCTTGCAACTGTATTTATGGAAATTATTCAAAACGATGAATCCTTGCTTCGGGATGTTGAGGAGTGCGTGGTTGAAAAGGGCAACGGAATTGTTGCAAGCTTTAGTGGAAACCGCACTATTATAATTGGAAAAAAATCCTTTATGAAGAAAAATGGATGTGAAGTGCCTGATGTATTTAATGCAAAGGGTGACGAGATTAGCGGAAACAGCAATCTTCTTTATGTTGGCAGTGACGATGGTGTTCACACCGTTTTCCAAATCACTTATGATGCGCAAAACGAGATTAAAACTCTGCTTTCTATACTAAATGCAAACAATGTTAAGGTTTATTTTAAGAGTAGGGACATTCTTTTAAAAAATGACTTTTTGATTGAAAATTTTGCACTAGGGCAAGATAAATTTACAATGCTTAGTGAATATCAAATTGAAAAAGAGGAAAAAGAGTTAGGTCAGAGTAGTGAGAGCGAGAGTGGAATTTACATTGCAAATGATACCCTTGAAAATATTGCGGATGTTATTTGTGAATGTAAGCGAATGAAAGAAATAGTGGCACGAAATTTGATAATAAGTGTGGTTGCGCTAATATGCACACCACTGTTTATAGCTGCGCTTATAGCCCTTTATGGCGTGGATTTTGTAGGGCCTATAAGCCTTATCCCTTTTCTTCTTTTGTGGCTTGTGCCACTTATGATTAACTCCCAAAAGTAGTTTACAGGAGAAATAAGTTGAAATATTTAAAGTACGTTTTAATTGGTGTGATTTTAGGACTTTCCAATATTATGCCTGGCATTAGCGGCGGAACTATGGCAGTTGTTTTAAATGTTTATGATAAGCTTGTTGATGCAATTGACCTAAATTTGGAGAAATTTAAAAAACACTTTAAGTTTCTTCTTAGCGTGGGAATTGGTTGCGTTGTAGGAATTTATGGATTTAGTTTTGTTATTAATTATTTCTTCCAAAATTACCCGCAAGGCACAAACTTCTTTTTCATTGGTGTTATTTTTGGGAGCGTGCCAATGGTTTATAAAAAGGCACTTAATGGGGGCTCCAAAATCCAAAGCGGAAGTTATGTATTTTTCCTCATAGGTATTTTTGCTATGGTTATTATGGCGTTTGGCGGCGGAGGGGAGAACAGCAATATTATAACAACCCTAACGCTAAAAGATGCAATTTACTTATGTTCGGTTACTTTCTTTGCGGGATTTGCAATGATAATCCCCGGGATTAGCGGATCCTTTGTTAGCCTTATGCTTGGTGCATATACAACACTTACAACAGCAGTGGAAAACCTTAATTTTATGGTGCTTTTGCCGGCTGCAGTTGGTGGGGCATTTGGCGTTTTGGTAGGTGCAAAGTTTATAAAAAAGCTTATTGTCAAAAGACCGCAAGAAACATATATGTGTATTTTGGGTCTTGTAATAGGGTCGGTTTTTGTTATTTACCCAGGATTTTCTTTAGATATTATGGGTGGCATTTCTTTAGTTGCAATGGTGGTGGGTGGGGTAGTTACCTACCAACTTTCTAAAAAATAAATGGCAGAGGGAATAAAAGAATGGTTGGCAAAAAATATGAAAAAAATTTAGCAATTGCTTTTTGTTCGATTGCGGTATTCTTTTTGGTGTGGGGAAGCTTTTTTTTGTGCGATACAACAGTGGCTTTATCAGACCCTGGAGAAACTCCACAAACAGGAGTGCAAGAAGAACAACAAAAAATAGAAGGAGTGCAAAAACCCCCTTTTGAGGCGATTACAATTGCCCCCCAGGAAGGGATAAATGTGGATAACACCTTTTTTGAAAGCTCCCTGTTTTTGGGTGACTCATTAACAGAGGGGTTAATTTTATATGAAACGCTAGACAGCGCACATGTGATTGCTACACTTGGTATGACTGTTGAAAAGGCAAAGGCACACGTGGAAAAAATTAAGGAGATTAGCCCAAAACGACTATTTGTTATGCTTGGTATAAATGACCTTGCAAATTTCAACCAAAGCCCAGAGAGTAGAGCGCTCAATTATGTGAATTTTTTGAACACACTTAAACTTGAATTGCCAGAAACAAAAATTTATGCTCAAGAGCTTTTGCCAATAGCCGAGAAGTACAATAACACAAAAAATCAAATAACAAACGATAAGATAAACAGCTTTAATTCCACACTTAGAATGGAAGAAAAAGAGGACGGAGTTTTTGTGATTGAAACAAACAGGTCGTTTGTAGGTGAAAATGGCTTTTTGCACAATGAAGTCACTTCTGATGGCATGCATATTAAAAGGGCATATTACGGTTGGTGGATGGATGTTATAAAACAAAATGTTGTGGCACTGGAGGAATATTATGCGAAG
>CAZMCJ010000010.1:18913-23351 GCA_964564795.1 uncultured Eubacteriales bacterium
TATATTTCTAATGGCAATAATTTTAATTATAGGGGCCAGTGGGTGCAAAAACCAAACCAATCAGCCAAATCCGCCTCCGCCACCACAGCTGATAACACCTGAGGTAGATCCCAATAAAGGGGAAAATCCATACGAAACAGACGGCGATAAAACGAAAGAGAATCATGCCACAGAAATTGCAAAAAAAGCAATAGAGGATGTGGGGCTTGAAAATTTGACAGAGCTTAACCAAAAACAGGCAAATCTGATTTATTCAATTGATGAAAATAATTCGAAAGATTATGCCATTTATGTAAGTGATGAGAATATTTTAGTAACCGAGCTTGCAGTTGTGGAAATGAAAGATGGAATGGAAAATGAAGTTGTTGAGGCACTTAAGGAGCGACTTAGCAGCCAAATGGCAAGCTTTAAGGACTATTTGCCGGAGCAATATGCCATTTTGGAAAATGCACAGGTGCGCACAATTGGAAATTATTGTGTGCTTATAGTAACAAACGAAAATGAAAAGGTTTTAAACATTTTGGAAAAAGAGATTGACAAAAAATAGAAACGGAGATATATATGGACGGCTTATTGCAAATCCCAAAGGGATATAACGGCAAACTGACGGTTAGGGAAACTGAAAATGCAATTAAAATTATTAGAGATACCTTCCAAAATGATTTTTCAAAGGCTCTTAATTTGGAGAGGGTTTCTGCACCTCTATTTGTAAGGAAGGAAAGCGGACTAAACGATGATTTAAATGGTGTGGAGCGACCCGTTGCATTTGATATAAAGGGCATAGACGGCAAGATTGTGGAGATTGTGCATTCGCTTGCAAAGTGGAAACGTATGGCACTTAAAAACTATGGGTTTGATGTTGGCGAGGGGCTATACACAAATATGAATGCTATCCGCCGTGATGAGGATTTGGATAATTTGCACTCCGTTTACGTTGACCAATGGGATTGGGAGCGTGTTATCACAAAGGAGCAAAGGAACTTACAAACACTAAAGGCAGTTGTAACAAGCATTTTCAATGTTATTAGGGATGTGGAGAAGCAAATTTGTGCCATTTACCCACAGATTGAAAGGGCAATACCGGACAATATTTTCTTTATTACAACCCAAGAGCTTGAAGATAGGTATCCCGATAAAACACCAAAGGAACGGGAGAACATAATTACAAAGGAAAAAGGTGCGGTTTTCCTAATTGCTATTGGTGATAAGCTAAAGGGTGGCGAGCGACACGATGGCAGAGCACCAGACTACGACGATTGGAGCCTCAACGGCGATATTTTGTTCTGGTTTGCACCCCTTGATTGCGCACTTGAAATTTCAAGTATGGGTATTCGTGTGGACGAGGATGCTATGAAATACCAGCTTGAGGCTGCAAATGCACAACACAGAGCGGAGTTGCCTTTCCACAAAATGTTACTCAGTGGGGAACTACCATATACAATTGGTGGTGGCATTGGGCAATCTCGTCTTTGTATGCTGCTACTTAAAAGGGCGCATATTGGAGAGGTACAAGCCGGCGAATGGCCAGATGAGATGCGGGCAAAATGCGAGGAGAATGGAATTCATCTCCTATAATAAGGGGGGATTTTAGATGTATATTGCACTTTACAGAAAATACAGACCGATCGACTTTAACAGCGTTATTGGGCAAGAACACATAACCTCCACCCTAAAGAGTGAGATTAGCGAGGGTAAGATTGCCCATGCATACCTTTTTGCAGGAACAAGGGGCACAGGCAAAACCACGTGCGCCAGAATCCTTGCAAAGGGAGTAAACTGCCTAAACACAAAAAATGGTAACCCCTGTAACGAGTGCGCTAACTGCCTCCAAATTAACGAGGGCAGTATGATTGACATTGTGGAGATTGACGCTGCGTCCAACACGGGTGTGGATAACATCAGGGATATTCGTGACGAGGCTGTTTACACCCCCGTTGTATGCAAAAAAAAGGTTTATATAATTGACGAGGTGCATATGCTCTCGACAGGTGCTTTCAATGCACTGCTAAAAATTTTGGAGGAACCACCCGAGCACGTTATTTTTATACTTGCAACGACGGAGATACACAAAATAGCTCCAACAATCCTTTCCCGCTGTCAACGCTTTGATTTTAAGCGCATAACAATTGCAGATATTGCAACTTATCTGCAAGAAATTTGTGAGAATGAGGGTGTGGTAGCGGAGAGAAACGCACTATTTTTGATTGCAAAGTTGGGGGATGGGTCGATGAGAGACTCACTCTCTATTTTAGACAAATGCATATCCTCCGCCTCACACCTAACCTATGACTTTGTTAAGGAGTGCGTGGGGGCGACGGGGAAGGCCGAGGTTTACACTCTTATGAGGGCGATAGCCGCAAAGGATGTGGACAGCCTTTTTGTAACACTTGAGCAAATTTATGTATGGTGCAAGAGCGTTAACGTGGTTGCAAGCGAAATTACCCAATGTTTTAGAAATATAATGATTGTTAAGGGGGTTAAAAACCCACTTGAAATTCTTTTTGAGGAAGAGTGCGAGATTGAAAGCTTGAAGGAAATTGCAAAACTTTTTCCTCTTTCTAAAATTATTTATTCAATAAATCTATTGCAAGAATTACAAAACAATTTATCACGCAGTCAAAACCAACGGCTTGACTTTGAGGTGTGCCTGTTTAAGCTGTGCGACGAGCGGCTAAGTGGCGATTATTCGGCACTTGTTTCCAGGATAAATACGCTTGAGAAAAAGCTGGAAAGCGGTGTTTTCTCCTTTATGGGTGAAACAAAAAAAATAGATAATAATGATGTGTCTAACGAGAAGAAGACGGTAGAAGCCGCAGCATTACCCCCTACTTTTGAGGGGAAAAAGGCGCAGCTTCTTCCTGATTATGCCGAAATTTTGGAGGATGCAATTGCAATAATAGGCCCTGCTTATGGCTCACTCCTTCGCCTTTCCAAGGCATATATTGAGGGGGAGCGAGTTTATGTTGTGTGCGGCGACCCAATTGCAAAAGCAAAGTTTGCAGATGTTGCAATAAAGGGCATTGTGGAGAAAATAATAGCAAACAAAACTGGTGGTAATCCGCGAATTTACCCATTTTTGAAGGAAGAATTTAAAATGATGGGCAAAATAAAGGAGGAGAAAAGGGATAACTTTTTAACTCTTTTAGACGAAAATGCGGATAACAATATAATAACTATTAAAGAATAATATGGAGGAAATTATGGCTATGAAAAAACAAGGTGGATTTGGAAATATGGCGGGTATGCTTGCAAAGGCGCAAAAAATGCAAACTGAGGTTACCAAGGTGCAAGAATCAATTGCTAAAAGAGAGTTCAGTGCAACTGCCGGCGGCGGCGCTGTTGAGGTTAAATTGTGGGGATCTAAGGAGCTTATTTCTGTAAAAATAAACCCTGATGTTGTGGATAAAAATGATGTTGAGATGCTTGAGGACTTGATTGTTGCCGCAGTTAACGAGGGGCTTAAGAATATTGAAGATTTTGGCAACGAGGAAATGAAAAAGGTTACCGGCGGAATTAGCTTGCCGGGCTTGTTTTAGGGTATGAGCTACTATGTTACCCCCATTGCTAAGTTAATAGAGGCATTTGAAAAACTGCCGGGTATTGGGCATAAAACTGCAACCCGCCTTGCATTCCACGTTCTTAATATGAACGCTGACAGTGCAAAAGCCTTTGCAAACGCTATTGTGGAGGCAAAGGAAAAGGTTAAGTTTTGCACCGTTTGCCAAAACCTGTGTGATAGCGAGCTTTGCTCTACCTGCCTTTCCCAAGTGCGTGACAAAAGCATTATTTGCGTGGTGGAAAGCCCGCAAGACGTTATTGCAATGGAATCCACCCGTGAGTTTAAGGGGCTTTACCACGTGCTTCATGGCGTAATCTCACCAATGGATAATATTGGTCCCGACGATATTAAGATTAGGGAACTGGTGGCAAGATTAGGTGACCAAAGCGTTAAAGAGGTAATAATGGCAACAAACCCAGATATTGAGGGGGAAACCACAGCGATGTATATATCACGCATACTAAAACCGCTTGGTATAAAGGTAACAAGAATTGCCTATGGCATACCCGTTGGGGGAAATTTGGAGTATGCGGACCATGTTACTTTGCTGCGCTCATTAGAGGGCAGACGGGAAATATAACTTTCAAAAAAATCACCTTGCACTACCTTGTGTAAGGTGATACAATATATTATAACAGTTTAACTGTTTAGTGTGTGAAATTGCGGAGGGTGAAAAATGAACAGCAAAATAAGGGACGAAAACATTGATTTTCTTATTAAGGCAATACTTGAGATAGAGGGTGAGGAGGAAGCGTTAAATTTTTTTGACGACCTTTGCACAATAACAGAGCTAAAAGCTATGAGTCAACGCCTTGCTGTTGCCAAAATGCTAAAAGAGCATAGAGTTTACACCGAAATTGTGGAAAAAACCGGTGCCTC
>CAZMCJ010000011.1:0-2370 GCA_964564795.1 uncultured Eubacteriales bacterium
TCAATAAAGTAGTACGTTACCCCATTTAGGAGGAGGGTTTCTATCCCCACATATTTTTTACGCCACCCAAGTTCCATTGTGAAGTGGGTAATATGTGTAGTCTCCGCGAAATATTTTTCTTTAATTATGCGGTGGTAGGGCATTATAACACGTGCGTCCACCCCAAGGTTTATAAGCTCCCTTGGCAAGGTGCCAATCACATCGGCAAGACCCCCCGTTTTTGCAAAGGGGGCGCACTCCGCCCCCGCAATTAACACTTTTTTATTCATTAAACTGTTGCCCCCTTCGGTATAATAACAGGATAGTCCCGACTTCCCATAAGCGTTGCATTTTGGCGGACATTAACCCTCTTATCCAAAATAACGTTAGTTAGCTGGGTATTTTCATAAATCTCACTATCTTGCATTATTATACTGTTTTTAATCTTTGCCCCCTTGGCAACGTAAACACCACGGAACAAGACGGAGTTTTCCACCTCTCCCTCAATTATGCAGCCACTGGCAACAAGGGAGTTTTTAACGTTTGCGTCCTTGCCGTATTTGGCTGGGGATTCGTCCTTAACCTTTGTGTATATGTTGTTTTCGGTTAGGAACAGCTCCTGCTGAACATTATATTTAAGGAAATCCATATTAGTTTTAAAATAGCTTGAGATTGAGGTTATTCTGGCAACATAGCCCTTATGCTCGTAGCCCATAACCTTTAGTCGCTTAAGGTTATCCATAACTATATCCTTAACAAAGTTGTATTTGCCACGGGTAATTGCTTCGTCCACCAGATATTCAAGCAAATCCTTCTTGATTAGGTAAACGTCCATACCCACCTTGCTGTTGGTGGATAGCTTGGAGTTGAATTGAATATCACTGATTCTGCCATTCCAATCACTGGTTAGGCGAACATCGGCAAAACGCTCACTCTCTGCCGTTGGCACCTTTTCTTCGTAATACATAATTGTTATATCAGCACCACTTTCCATATGAGCGGCAAACATTTCGTCAAACGGACGGTTAAAGATTGTGTGGGAACCGGAGAGCAAGCAGTAGTCCTGCGATGCGCGCCTTATATAGGCTGTTGCCCCTTTAATCGCATCAATCATTCCCTTATAAGAGCCGGTGTTTTCATATGTATCGTATGGCGGAAGTATAAATAATCCGTCGTTTTTACGGCTTAAATCCCACTCCTTGCCCGAGCCCAAATGGTCCATAAGGGACTGGTAATTTTTACGAGGGATAACACCAACATTCCTAATTCCGCCATTTACCATATTGCTAAGCAAAAAGTCGATAACCCTATAGCGTCCGCCAATTGGCAGTGCGCCAACGGAGCGCAAATGAACAAGCTCCCTTAAATTTATATTTTCTTCTCCGGCAAAAATAAGACCAAACACATTTCTTTGCATTATTATCCCCCCCTATTTCTTCACAATGGTGCCTGCGGCAATCATGCTGCCACCTGCAACCGTTGCATATTCGTCCACGTAAACACCTGAGCCAACAACGGCAATTTTTTCCCCGTCACCAACCACTGCGTTATTATCCACAATAACCTCCTCGTCGATTATGGATTTGATAACCTGTGCTCCCCCTTTAACCCTTGTTTCCTGCATAATTATGCTATCCACAACTGTTGCCCCCTTTTCCACCACAACACCGGGGAACAAAACGGAATTTTCCACCTTGCCATAGATAAAGCATCCTTCGCCAACTATGGAGTTTTTAATTTCCGCCTCGGCTGCTACATAGTGTGGCGGCTTGATTGGATTGCGGCTGAATATCTTCCAATCATCATCGTGCAAATCAATCGCCGCCTCCTTTTGCAAAAGCTCCATATTAGCCTCCCACAAACTTTCGATTGTGCCAACATCCTTCCAATATCCGTTAAATGGGAAGGCAAACATTTTCTCTCCATTTTCCAACATTTTTGGCAAAATATTTTTACCAAAATCGTTATCAGAGTCCTTATCCTCGTTATCCATAACCAAATATTGTTTAACTTTTTGCCAGCTAAAGACATAAATTCCCATTGATGCAAGGTCGCTCTTTGGCTCTTTTGGTTTTTCATCAAACTCCACAATCTTTAAGTTTTCGTCTGTGTTTAATATTCCAAAGCGTGAAGCCTCCTCCATTGGTACCTTTATAACTGCAATTGTTGCATCCGCACCGTTTTTCACGTGGGCTTCAATCATAAGGGAATAGTCCATTTTGTAGATGTGGTCGCCCGACAAAACAAGCAGATAATCGGGGTTATATCTTTCGATAAAGTAGCTGTTTTGGTAGATTGCGTTGGCTGTTCCCGAATACCGCTCGCCCTTTTCCCCCTTAACATATGGTGGCAAAACGAATGCACCGCCATACATTCCGTCCAAATCCCAGC
>CAZMCJ010000011.1:2380-6531 GCA_964564795.1 uncultured Eubacteriales bacterium
ATGCGTTTAGCTCAAGCGGCTCGTACTGGGTTAGCACACCCACCGTATCAATGCCTGAGTGTATGCAGTTGGAAAGCGGGAAGTCAATTATTTTGTACTTGCCACCATAAGGAACTGCGGGTTTTGCACGTTTTTTTGTTAGTACGCCAAGGCGGCTGCCCTGTCCACCGGCAAGGAGCATTGCCACGCATTTTTTCTTGATCACCATAATATTTCCCCCTAAACATTTTATATTTTATCTGGAATAAATTCAAAATAAGCTGTGCCAAGTGGTGGTAGGGTTATATGTGCGATATGCTTAAACTCCCCAAATTCCCCTTCCATCACCACAATATTTTCACTATTTATAACACCACTGCCCCCAAATCGGGTATCGTCGCTATTTAAAATTTCCCTAAGGGTGCCCCTTGCGGGCAGACCCAACGGGTATTCATAGCGAACAACCGGAGTAAAGTTGCTTGCGCATACAATAATGTTTTGCTTTGTTTTGGTTTTTTTGCCAAAGCGTATAAA
Organism: uncultured Eubacteriales bacterium; assembly: GCA_964564795.1. Classification (GTDB taxonomy): domain Bacteria; phylum Bacillota; class Clostridia; order Oscillospirales; family RGIG577; genus CAZMCJ01. The sequence goes on from CAZMCJ010000011.1 coordinate 2,894, forward strand.
GGAAAGGGTGGAGTTTAGGTTGTCATCTGCGTTTATCCACTTAAATCCGTCCCAGCTATCCTCAATCTCGTAGAGTGCTTTGTTGTTTTTGTAAACTCGGTTTAGCTCCCGCACATAGTCTTGAACCCCTTTATGGGAGGGGTACTCAAGGAGGAACCAGTCCATCTCCTTTTTGTAATCCCACTCGATAAAGTGGGCAATTTCATCCCCCATAAAGAGTAGCTTTTTGCCTGGGTGGGCAAAGATAAATCCGTAGAACCCGCGTAGTCCCGCAAACTTTTGCCAGTAATCGCCGTACATTTTATCAAGCATTGATTTTTTGCCATGCACAACCTCGTCGTGGGAGAAGGCAAGCACGTAATTTTCCATAAATGCATAGCACATAGAAAAATTAATTTTGCTATGGTGGTCCTTCCTAAAGAGTGGATCCATCTCCACATACTTAAGGGTATCGTTCATAAAGCCCATATTCCACTTGAAGGTGAAGCCGAGTCCACCATCGTACGGAGGTTTTGGTACCATTTGATAGGAGGTTGCCTCCTCCGCACTCATTATTATGCCCTTATTAGAGGTAAGAATAGTGGAATTAAGCTTTTTGATGAAGTCCACAGCCTCATAATCTATGTTGCCACCGTCCTTGTTTGGGATGTACTGCCCATCCTCCCTACCAAAATCAAGGTAGAGCATAGAGCTTACTGCGTCTATCCTAAATCCGTCCACGTGGTACATTTCCACAAAGAACATCGCACTGGAGATTAGAAAGCTTTGTACCTGCTCCCGCCCGTAGTTAAAAATCAGGGTGCCCCACTGCGGATGCTCCGCCTTTATTGCCTCCTCATGCTCGAAAAGCTGTGTGCCATCAAAGCAGGCAAGTCCATGGTCGTCCTTTGGGAAATGGGCAGGCACCCAGTCTATTAAAACCCCAATGCCATTTTTATGCATAACGTCTATAAAATACATAAAGTCTTGGGGTGTGCCGTATCTGCTTGTTACCCCGTAGTATCCAACCACCTGGTATCCCCACGATGCATCCAGCGGATACTCCGTTATCGGCATAAGCTCCACATGGGTAAAGCCCATATGTTTAACGTATTTTGCAACCTCTTTTGCAATCTCCCTAATGTTTACATATTCGTAATCCTCCTTTTTTCGCCACGAGCCAATATGTAGCTCGTAGATAGAAAGTGGTTTTTCAATGTAATTAGTCCTATCACGCTTTTGAAGGTACTTTTCGTCGCTCCACTCAAACCCCGTAATATCCCACACCTTTGATGCGGTTTTTGGGGTTCGCTCGCTATGAAAGGCGAACGGGTCACTCTTATAGACCATTCTGCCGTCGTATCCCTCTACCAGATATTTATAGTTATCGCCATTTTTTAGGTTTTCAACAAAGGCATAATAGACTCCGTCCTCACGCTTTTGCATTCTATTTACACCCACCTCCCAGTTGTTAAAGTCGCCAACCAGGCTAACAGATCTGGCATTTGGAGCCCATACGCAAAAACGGTGCTTTTTAATCTCTGCTATATAGTGGCAACCAAATGTAAGGTATGCCTTTTGTGCATTACCTGTGTTAAACAAGTAAATATCATGTGTGCTTATGTATTTTTCCTCCATTTTGCGTCCCCCTTTTTCACTATTAAAAGGCTATCATAATTACCAAAATTTGTCAATTTAGAATTTTGTCTAAAAATAGCGCATATCTCGAAAAGTAATTTTTTAAGTCACTTTTAGAAATTTGCGCATATTACCCCCGTGGGCTGATTTTTTAGAATATTTTGATAAAATACGTTAGGCTTATTAATACTTCCTTTTGCCATGTTGTCACTTCCTTAGACAAAATAACCATATATTTATAATTCATTATAACATATTGTATAGATATAATACAAGAGAGATTTAAATTGTTTATTTTTCCGCCGGTGTTACCTTAATTTTACGCAACGCCATCAAAAATATGAACAGAAAAACAGGTATTAACATTACCGAAAAGTGGTAAAGAGGGTCGATATTTAATGCATAAATAAAATAAATTCCCTTTGGGATTAAATCCATCGCCGCAAAATAGGTGGTTAGCCCCACGTAAAGCTGAAGATTCCCCTCTTTGGAGCCATCAATAAACAGCTTGGAAAACTCAAGCAGGCAAATTGCAATTCCACACATCATCAAAAGACCATATGTATAATTTTCCACCACGTTCATCTCCGTCTTGGAAACAAAGGTTACGATAATTCCGACTGTTACCATAGCGCACATAGCGATAGAAAATATACCCATCGCACGACTGCTTATTTTATCGCTGAAGTATGTCGCCAAGGTCATCAAATAAAAAATGCTCACAACTATAAACACGACAGAAATAACAGAGGGCAGGTGTATTTCACCACTTAGGAAAAATAGGTTAAAGGAGTATAATAGTGCCGCAAAAAACAGCACCCCGCAAGCAATTAGTGTTCTTTTCTTTGGTTCTTCGCTAGGTAATAAAAATATCTTTTGCCCTTTTTTAAAAGAAAACCCCATAACAATTGCAGTTAATAAAAATGTTATTGTATTTGGTAAAATAAATGTTAAAAACGTACGTTCAAACAAATTTGTTTGGTAATGATAGCTTGTAAAGTATATTGCCGTCCTGTATGCACACATGACAATAGTTGTAAAAACAATAAAGGGTATAAATTTATTCTTCATTTTTGCTCCTTAAAAATTTTCATATAAACATTATAGCATATTTGATGGTTATTTCAATAGATTTATTTGACAGGTTGACCCCTTTGTTGTATGATAAAATTGTATCACATTACGATGAGGAGAATTAATATGAACACTGAGCGCACTCAGCCGATATATGCGCAAATTGCAAATGACATTGCCATAAGAATAGCCAGGAACGAGCTTAAAGAGGGCAGTAAGGTGACCGGACGCTCCACCCTTGCCTCGGAGTACAAGGTTTCGCCCGAAACTATAAGGCGGGCGCTTTTTCTTTTGGAGGACAAGGGTATTTTGCAAATTTTGCAGGGCAGCGGTGACACCATTTTATCACGGGAGAAGGCAAGCATATATGTGGAAACTCAAAAGAGCAGCCAGAGCATTTTAGACCTTAAAAATTCAATTGCGGATAATATTAGAGAAAAAAATAAGTTGGAAAAGAATATTCTTTCCAGCCTTGATAAAATAATTGATTACTGTGAGCGCCTAAAAAACTCCAACCCCATCTACCCACTTGAATTTGAAATTCCAAGCAACTCCCCACTGATTGGCAAGCTTGCAAAGGACGTTTCCTTTTGGCAGCAAACGGGTGGCACAATTGTTGGGATTAGGCGAGGGGACAATATAATTATCTCCCCCGGTCCATTTGCTACATTCGAAAAAAAGGACGTTTTACTGGTGGTGGGGAATCCCACATGCTACGAGAAGGTACTTATATTTTTGGAATATGGAATATAACTTTTGCAGGCACTCCTTTATGGGGTGCCTGTTTTTCTGTGGGTTAGGTAAGCCTGAATAGGATTAGTATAAAAAACGGTGTATAATACAAGTATTCATTTATCCACCCCATACAATTCCACAATAAAAACCCCAAAAAAAAGAGCCACCGAAAATCGGTGACTCTTTAAAGCTAATTACATTCCAAGAAGTGT
>CAZMCJ010000011.1:6631-22434 GCA_964564795.1 uncultured Eubacteriales bacterium
GGGTTTGCGTCAACTGTCATACCAATGATAACTAGGAAGATATCAAGTAGTATTAGGAATCCGATTTTGCCCCCTGGAACTGCTAAAAGTGCTGATGCAAGCATATCAGGAATACCTTCAAAAGCTATGATAAAGTTCATAATTGCGCTTGATGTTGCAATAAACAGAACTGACGCTGTTAGTACTGCTGTTCTCTTCATACAGTCAAGAACATCAGAAGCGCTTAGCTTTTTGTAGAAAATCCCGTCAACAATAAGGATATATAATCCCGCAATTGCCGCACCCTCTGTTGGTGTTACTATGCCTGAGAAGATGGTTCCCAAAATAATAAGAGGAGCCACAACAGCTGTCCAACAGGTTTTGGTCTTTTCCCATACGTTTTTAAAGGAAAACGGAATTTTTGTACCATAGCCCTTCTTTTTACTTATAAAATAGTTAGGTACCATAAGCATTGCTGTGATTAAAATTCCCGGTAGCAAGCCGCCTGCCAACGCACGTGAAACCGATTGTTGTGTTGCTGCTGCTGCCAAAACGATTAGGATACTTGGCGGAATAACAACAGACAAGCAAGAAGAAGTAAGTGTTACTGCCGCTGCATAGTCCCTGTCGTATCCGTCGTCAGCCATTCTTGGAACAAGAATTGAGCCAAATGTTGCAGTATCTGCAAGAGAAGAACCGGAGATACCGCCGAAAATCATAGAACCAACGATGTTAACAGCGCCCAATCCGCCTGTCATCCAACCAACAAGTGATGTGGTGAAGTCGATTAGGTTTCTGCCAACGCTTCCTTTTTCCATAAGGTTACCCGCAAAGATAAACAATGGAACTGCAAGAAGTGTGAATGATGTTGATGCTTCAGCCAATAGCTGTGGCACAATCATCATATCCGGAACCGGCTTAAAGATAAATATTACCAGAGCGGAGGCAAAACCGAGTGAAACTGCGATAGGCGCTCCCATAACTAGAATAAATGCGCAAAGAATTACTAGGGTTAATGTCATTATAGGCATAGTTTTAGTTTACCTCCTTTTCTATATTTCGTTTTCAAAATTAATGCTGTTTGAGAACATCTCAATCTCACCTGTGATAACCTTTTTGGTTTTAAATATAAGGTGGATTATTCCCAATGCGCTACCTAAAAGAATAGGTAAACGAACCATGTACATTGGAATGCCAAGGATTGTTGTTGTTGTACCCTTTATAATATAGAAGTTAAGCAAGTTGAATGTCATAAAGCCCAAAAGTGCCAAATACGCTATAAACAAAAGGTTAGATAAAATTCCAACTACCTTCTTTGTTTTCTTAGAGCGGTTTTTAAGGAATATATCAAAAGCAACGTGAGAATCATTTGAAATTCCGGCGCTCATTCCAAACCAAATTAGCGCAGCTAGCAAAACCTCGCCAAGCTCAACCGTCCATGATATTGCGTTTCCGGGTAGAACTCTTGAAATAATTCGCAAAAGAACATCAAAAAATATAATAGCCATTACGATTGTTGCCACTATTGTGTCAATTTTTTTTAAAATATTGGTGATCGTCTTCACACTCTTTCCCCCTTTCCGAATAGAAAAAATAATGGGTAGCTAATGGAAATCTACGATTATTATAGTTCTCCGCTTAAGCTACCCATTAAGTAATTTTTAGCTAGGTGCTATTTTGCAGCTTCTACTGCAGCTAGGAATGCAGCATAATCAGCATCGCCCAAAGCTGCCTTCTTGTCATTATAGATTGGAGCAACAAGAGTCTTAAATGGCTCTTTTTCTGCTTCAGTCATTTCGTGGAACTTAACGTTTGTCTTTTCCATATCAGCCTTAGCTTTTATAGTGTAAGCAGCATCTTCGTCAAGGTTAGTTTGGTTCCAAACGCCAGCAGCTTTTTCAAAAGTTGCTTTGTCAGCGTCAGAAAGTGCATTGAAGTTATCCTTGTTCATAACTAGGATAGAAGCGTCGCCCATGTAGTTCCAAAGAGTCATATTCTTAGCAACCTCATGAGTTTTGAAATCGTAAACAACAGGTAGAGAGTTATCCTCACCAACAACTGTTCCTAGTTGGATAGAAGAGTAAATTTCGCCTGATGGTAGTGGAACCGGCTTTGCGCCCATTAGCTCAAACACTTTAATGAAGAATTGGTTATCAGGAACTCTGAACTTTAGACCTTTGATGTCATCAGGAGTCTTGATAAGTCTCTTGTTGTTGATGATTTGACGGAACTCACGTGGAGTTGCTGTCAAAACTTTCATGCCAATTGCTTCAAATCCGCCGTACCATTTCTTAAGGATATCAGACTCATCAGCAAAGAACTTTGTGATGTGTGCTTTATCAGAAAATAGGAATGGAAGTTGTACTGTTCCAATTTCAGGAACTAGAGAAGAAAGAGCTGTGATAGACTCAATACCTAGGTTGATAGAACCGGATTGAATCATCTCAAACATAACTTTCCAGTTCTTTTGGCAAAGTGTACCATTTGGGAAAGACTCAACTGTTGAAGTTTTGCTGTCCGCGTTTACTGTGTCAGCAAATGCTTTAGAAGCTACTTGCCATGGGCTCTCTGTTGAGCTTGTGTGGGAAAGTGTGTACTTTGTTGCCTTTTCCGCTGGAGCTGGAGCTGGTGCTGGTGCTGGTGCTGTTGGCCCCGGTGCTGGAGCTGGTGCCGGTGCTGGTGCTGGCTTTGAACAAGCAGCAAGCAGTGATGTTAGCATAACAAGTGTTAGTGCGTACGCCATTAATTTTTTCATTCTTCTTCCTCCGTTTTTTTGTTTTTAATAAAAGTGGTTTACCACTTGTATTTACTAAAATTTTATTATTCGTGAACAGGTGTTAAAATAATTTTGTACGCCTCTTTCTTCTCAAACTTTTCAAACGCCTTTTCCCAATCCATAATTGAGAACTCGGTTTGACCAAGTGGAAGCAGGTTAACCTTTTTATTTGCAACCAGAGAAATTGCTTTCCTCCAGCTGTGGCCTCTTGAGCCTAGTGAGCCGGAGAATTTAAGCTCCTTAAAGCACACTTTTTCAATATCAAACTCAATCTTTTTGCCCGGAAGCCCGATTTGAGTGAAATATCCAAGTTTTTTGATTGCGTTAAGCCCTGCATCAACGCCAAATGCGCTGCCGCTGCACTCAAGCACAACGTCTACTCCGTAGCCTTTAGTTTTGGACATAACAAACTCTTGTAGGTTTTCCTTTTGAACATTGATTGCATAATCTGCGCCAAGTTCCAGTGCAAGCTTTAGGCGTTCCTCGTCAACGTTTGTTCCGCTAACGATAACTGTTGCGCCATGTGCTTTTGCAACTTGTGCTGCCATAAGCCCAATTGCGCCGGGACCGGATACCAAAACAACGTCGTCCGCAACAATCTTGCAAAGGTCGTAGCAAGCGTGGCAAACACACGCAAGTGGCTCCATCATTGCAGCAGATGTGAAGTCAATCACGTCTGGCAAAACATGTATTCTGCCCTCCGGAACAACGGTGTAGCTTGTGAAAACGCCGTCAAACCAGTAGCCAAGTGTTCTTCTTTCAACGCAAAGGTTATAGTAACCTTCTTTGCAAAAATCGCAAACGCCACAATAATGGAAAGCTGTTTCGGAAACAACTCTGTCTCCAACCTTAACCTTAGTAACATTTTTACCAACTTCTGTTACAACTCCACTAAATTCATGTCCGATAACAACAGGAGGGTTAACAGGAATTGCAATGTCGCTATGGTATATGTGCAAATCACTTCCGCAAATACCCGCTTTTTCAACCCTAATTTTAACTTGTCCTTCTGTTGGGGTTGGCTCAGAGATGTCCCTAATTTCCAAATTTCCACTCTCGGGTGCGTATTTAACTAATGCTTTCATAATTTTCATTCCTTTCTTGTTTAAACTCTATATCTTATCATACAATATATACAAAAATTTTGCAACTGGAATATTAATGAAAATAAGCTGTTCACACTGTCTATTTTTTATCAATATTACACTATGATTTTGCAAAAACAAAGCAAAATGTACAACAAAAATTATTTTTTTTTGAGCAACTTGTTTGTTAAAAATTATACATACACAATTATTCCTTTATAATTTTATTGAAAATATGGTTGTTATTAACAAAATTTTGTTGTATTATTAAATAAATACCAATTTAAAGGTGGGAATTGTGTGAATAACAATCGTAGAAATGAAGTTCGGGATTATATATACAAACAGGGTGATGTTAAAATTGAAGAACTGCTTCAAAAGTTTTCCAATGTTTCTTCCATGACAATAAGACGAGATCTTGCATATTGGGAAAAAAATAAGGCGATTATCAGAACACGGGGTGGGGCGAGGGTTGCAAACTTTGCCTTTGGGCTTAGCGAGGAGCTTTACACAAACCGTGAAATAACAAATATCTACTCCAAGGAAATTATTGCCAAGAAGGCTATATCTTTAATAGAAGAAAGGCGTAGTTTATTCCTTGACAGCGGTACCACAATTATGGCGCTTGCCAAAATTTTGGAGGACCAAAACCTAACCATTTTTACAACAGGTCCAAACATAGGGCTTGAAATTATCCGACACACTGTGAAACCCCAAATTACCATTTTGGGTGGCACCCTTAACCGCAGCACCCTTTCCACATCAGGCTATAACTGCATTAACGCCCTTGCGGGTGTTAACATTGATATTGCCTTTATGAGCCCCTCTGCTTTTAGTATGGACGCACAATTTACCGTTGGTAACCCGTTTGAGCAAGAGATTAAAAGCGGCGTGATGAAAAAAGCACGCAAATGCGTTATGCTTATGGACGCATCCAAGGTGGATAAAAACATGCCCTACACCTTTGCAACAATGAAGGAAATTGATTACATTATAACTGACGAAAAACTGCCAAAAGAGATTGAGGAATTGGCGCACGCAAATGGGGTTATAATACTTTAACAAAATAAACAAACAACTTATGAAATATTTGGCAATTATTAACGCATACGAATATTGACGGGTTGTTTTTTATTTGTTACAATGTTTATATATAACAAATAAATGTTCATTACAAACAAATATACATTATGATAAGGAGGAAATAAGATGGCAAATTTTATTACAATGCCTCAAAAAGGTCTTTCGGAGGAGAGTGCAATTCTTTCTTCTTGGAAGGTTAAAATGGGGGACAAGGTTTCGGTTGGTGACATTCTTTTTTCCATTGAGACTGGCAAGGCAACATTTGATGTTGAGAGTGAGTTTGATGGTTTTATAATTGGTGCATTTGGCGAGGAGGGCGACGAAATTCCCGTTAAGGAAATTGTGGCTGTAATCGGCGCCCAGGGCGAGAAATATGAAAAAGCTAGCAGCGCAGCTCCTTCTGCACCGGTTGCAGAGGTTGCAGAAGTTGCGGCTGCAGCTGCACCTGTTGCGGCGGCGGTTGCGGCGGCTGAAAGAGCAGAGGGCGAATTTATTCGCATCTCCCCACGTGCAAAGGCACTGGCTGATAAAACGGGTATTGCTTTTGCAAAAATCCCCGGTACAGGCCCAGAGGGCAGAATTGTTGAAAAAGACGTTGTTGCGGCTACACTTAGCGGTGGGTTTGAGGCAACATCTACGGTTGCTAAAGCTGCTGTTGCGGTTACTGCTGCCCCAGACGTTGAATTCGAAATTGTTAAAAACTCCGCTGTTAGAAAGGCGATTGCCAAGAATATGCACGCTTCCCTTTCAAACATGGCGCAACTTACTATCAATGCGGCGTTTGACGCAACCGCAGTTTTGGCATACAGAGCAAAGCTTAAGGCAAGTGGTGAAAAGGCGGGGCTACCAAACATCACCCTTAACGATATTGTTGTTTTTGCACTTTCAAGAACGTTAAAAGACCACCCAACCTTGAATGCGCATTATAATGATAGCGAAATGAAGCTTTTCAAAAATACACACATCGGTGTTGCTGTTGACACTCCAAAGGGTCTTCTTGTTCCAACCTTATTTGGTGCAAACAAATTAACTCTTGCTGAGGTGTCACGTGGTATCAAGGATATGGCTGGCAAATGCCAAAGCGGCAATTTCTCAAGCGAGCTTTTGTCGGGCGGAACAATAACCGTTTCCAACCTTGGCTCCTTTGGGATTGAAAGCTTTACCCCTGTTATCAACCCACCGCAAACTGCACTTTTGGGAGTGAACACCCTTGAGGACAGAATTAAAGTGGTTGGCGGCGAAATTAAGGCGTATAAGGCGATGAACCTTTCCCTGACATTTGACCACAGGGCGCTTGACGGTGCTGACGCTGCACGCTTTATGCAAGCCCTTATTTATAACTTAGAGAATTTTGAAGTGCTTCTGGCATTATAAGGAGATTTTTAAAATGTATGATATTATTGTTTTGGGCGGTGGCCCCGGCGGATATTTGGCGGCGGAGCGTGCCGGCCAAGCAGGGCTTAAAACCCTTGTGATTGAAAAGAATGCTTTTGGCGGTGTTTGTCTTAACGAAGGGTGCGTGCCATCAAAAACACTACTGCACAGTGCAAAAATTTATGATTATTGCAACGGATATGGCGAGAAATACGGCGTAAAATGTGAAAAGGCAACAATTGACCACAAATTTGTAATTTCCCGCAAGGACAAGGTTGTTAAAACCCTTGTTTCGGGCGTTGAGTACACCCTTTCCAAAAACAAGGTGGAGATGGTAAAGGGCGAAGGAAAAATTTTGGGCAAGAAAAATAACCTTATTCAAATTGAGTGTGGCGATAAAATTTATGAAACAAAGCGCCTTATAATAGCAAGCGGCTCCACCTCGGCGCTACCACCGATTGACGGTGCTAAGGACTCCCTTGCTTCCGGATTTGCGATGACAAACAAGGAGGTTTTATCACTCCCTGAAGTGCCAAAGACCCTTGTTGTTATTGGCGGGGGTGTTATTGGGCTTGAGATGGCGTCCTACTACAACAGCGTTGGCTCAAAGGTTTTTGTGGTTGAGATGCTAAACAAAATTGCAGGGCCAAACGATGCCGAAATTTCCACCATCTTGCAAAAAAATTATGAGAAGAAGGGCATTACCTTCCATTTGGGCGCACGTGTTACCTCCGTTAAAGGTGGCAAGGTTGTGTACCAAAAGGAGGGCAAGGACTTTGAAATCAAGTGCGACAAGGTTCTTCTTTCCATCGGCAGAGTTGCGGTGACAAGCGGATTTGGGCTTGAGACCCTTTCAGTTGAAACAACAAGGCAAGGTATCAGCGTTGACGATAAAATGCAAACAAATATACAAAATGTTTATGCAGTGGGCGATTGCACAGGCAAATCTATGCTTGCCCACACGGCTTACCGTGGTGCAGAGGTATGCATAAACAATATATTGGGTATAAAAGATAAGATGAACTATAGCGCTATCCCCGCTGTTATATACACCAACCCAGAGGTTGGCGCAGTTGGTATGACAGAGGAAAAGGCGAAGGAGGAGGGCATCTCCTACAAGGTGCTTAAGCTTCCGATGAGCTACAGTGGCAGATACCTAGCAGAAAACGAGGGTGGCAACGGAATTTGCAAGCTAATTGTTGACCTTAAGCGCCAAACCCTAATCGGGGCGCACATTTTGGGCAACCCAGCCAGCGAGTTTATCCTTGCTTGCTCTATGATGATGGAGCGTGAGATGACCATTGACACAATCAAAAAGTTTGTGTTCCCACACCCAACCGTTTGCGAAATTATAAGAGAAACACTATTTACACTATAAGGAGATAAAATAATGCCAAAATGTCAACCCTACGACCCTAGTGTCCTTAGAGAATCGGGAGCGCTAACTTTTAGTGATATCCCACTAAGCAGCTATAATAAAACTGTTAAAGATGAACTAAAGGCAAAGAATTTTACAAATGACGACCTTAAGACAATCTACCGTGATATGCAGTTTATCCGTGAGTTTGAAACAATGCTGATGAACGTTAGACTTACAAAGGTTTACAACGATGTTGAGTACCTTTACACCGGCCCTGCCCACCTTTACTTGGGGCAAGAGGCAAGCGCAGTTGGTCAAAGCTATTTGCTTGACAAAAATGACCTTATGTTTGGAAACCACAGAAGCCATGGCGAGGTTATCGCTAAGGGGCTTTCATGCATCAATAAAATGAGTGACGACGAGCTTAAAACAATTATGGAGGAAACTTTTGACGGTGCACCTCTTGCCGTTGTTAAGAAGCATTACGGCACCGAAAATGTTAAGGAGCTTGCTATCCGCTTTTTCCTTTATGGCTTAATGTGCGAGCTTTTTGGCAGGGAGAACGGCTTTGCAAAGGGTCTTGGTAACTCTATGCACCTTTTCTTCGTTCCATTTGGTATTATGCCAAACAACGCAATCGTTGGCGGAAGTGCAACAATTGCAACGGGCGCTGCGCTTTTCAAAAAAGTTAACAAAAAAGCAGGTATCTGCATTGCAAACGCAGGTGATGGCTCGGTAGGGCGTGGACCTGTTTGGGAAGCTTTCAACTTTTCATCTATGGACCAATTCCGTCAGCTTTGGGGCGACGAATATGGTGGTGGACTTCCTGTTCTGTTCAACTTTATGAACAACGGTTACGGAATGGGTGGACAAACAAACGGCGAAACAATGGGCTACGGCACCCTTGCAAGAATTGGCGCAGGAATCAACCCAGAGCAAATGCACTCTGAGCGTGTTGATGGCATTAACCCTCTTGCTGTTATCGAGGCTTACGGCAGAAAGATTGACCTTTTAAAGAACAAAAAGGGTCCTGCACTTCTTGATGTTCTGACTTACCGTTTCTGTGGCCACTCCACATCTGACCAAAACTCTTACAGAACTAAGGAAGAGATTGATACATGGCAAGAAATTGACTGCATTAAGCTATTTAGAGAAGAGCTTGTTAAAAACAATGTTGCAACGGACGAAGAGCTTGACGCAATAAACGCTTCCATCAAGGAAACAATTACAGAAATTCTTAAAATTTCTATCGATTTGGAGATTTCCCCCCGTCTGGATTTGGAAAAAGACCCAGCTGCTATCTCTAAATATATGTTCTCTAACGGTCGTATTGAAAAAATGGAGGACAGAGCGTGCGACGTTGACACCACATATGACGAAAACGAAAGAGTGCAAAAGCTTGCAAAGAAGGAACGCCGTGGCATAATCGATGGCAAGGAAGTTTCCAAGCTTAAGGCTTTCTCCTACCGTGATGCAATTTTTGAGAGCATATTCAAGAAGTTCTACGTTGACCCAACACTTATTACTTATGGCGAGGACGAGAGAGATTGGGGGGGTGCATTTGGTGTTTACCAAGGTATGAACCAATCAATCCCTTACCACCGCTATTTTAACTCCCCAATTTCCGAGAGTGCAATAGTTGGTACTGCTGTTGGTTATGGTATGTGCGGAGGCAGAAGCGTTGTTGAGCTTATGTACTGCGACTTTATGGGGTGTGCAGGGGATGAAATCTTCAACCAAATGGCAAAATGGCAATCAATGAGCGCAGGCGAGCTTAAGATGCCTATGGTTCTTCGTGTTAGCGTTGGCTCCAAGTATGGCGCACAGCACTCACAAGACTGGACATCACTAACTGCTCATATCCCAGGGCTTAAGGTTGTTTTCCCTGCTACTCCTTACGATGCAAAGGGGCTTATGAATGCAGCGCTTATGGGGACTGACCCTGTTGTGTTCTTTGAAAGCCAAAGACTATACGATATTGGCGAGCTATTTAACAAGGACGGCGTTCCTGAAGGCGATTACGAGATTGAGTTTGGCAAGCCTGACATCAAGAGGGAGGGTAGCGACGTTACCATCCTAACCGTTGGCGCAACACTTTACGAGGCTAAAAAGGCGGCTGATTTACTTGCTGCAAACTACGGTATTTCTGCCGAGATTATTGACGCACGCAGCCTTGTTCCTTTCGATTACGACCTTGTTCTTAAATCTGTTGAAAAGACAGGCAAAATCCTTCTTGCAAGCGATGCTTGTGCAAGGGGAAGCCATTTGAGCGATATCGCACGCAACATAACCGAGCTTGCGTTTGATCATTTGGATGCTCCACCCGTTGTTGTTGGCGCTAAAAACTGGATTACTCCATGCCCTGAGATGGAGAAGGATTACTTCCCACAAGCAAGCTGGATAATTGATGCAATACACGAAAAAATTATGCCACTTAAGGGGCATACTCCAACCAATAACTTCACAAGAAACAACCAACTAATGGAAGAGAGAAAAGGTATATAAGCTAACATGTGGGCAGGTTTTACATCTGCCCTTTCCCCCTAAAAAAATTGGAAGGCTCTTACATATGAAAGAATTTGAAAACATTTTTTCCCTTGATGGCAAAATTGCAATAATCACAGGAGGAGCCGGCGGTATCGGCAAGAGCATTGCACGTGGGTTTTGCCACTTTGGCGGAACCAGCGTTATTGTTGATGTGGACATTGAAAGCGGCAAAAGAACCGCTGATGAAATTATAAAAGATGGCGGAAAAGCGGACGCTTTCTCGTGCGACGTTACCAATAAAGTTCAGGTGGACGAAACGGTTAATGCGATTGCCACAAAATACGGAAAAATTGACATTCTTGTTGCCAACGCAGGCATAGGGGATAGAAACCCAGCGGAGGATATGACGGAGAACCAGTGGGATAGGGTTATAAATATTGATTTAAAGGGTGTTTGGTTATTCAACCAGGCTGTTGGCAAGCATATGATTGAAAACTCCATCAAGGGGTGCATCATCAATATGTCTTCCATCACCGCAATAATCGGCATCAAAACAGGCAATGCGAATTACAGTGCGGCAAAGGGGGGTGTTGCCTCCTTAACCCGCACACTAGCGGTGGAATGGAGCAGATTTGGGGTGCGTGTTAACGCAATCGCACCCGCACAGATAAAAACCCCACTGATAGAAGAAATGATTGAAAAATCACCGGAAAAAGGCGATTACTTCCTAAGTAGGCTACCACTTGGCTTTGGCACGTGCGAGGATATAGCGGCGGCGGCAATTTATCTTGCGGCAGGCAGCGGAAAATGGCTAAGCGGCCACCTTTTGACCATTGACGGTGGCACCACCATAATGTATTAAAATAAAAAAAGGAGAAATGTAAGATGGCAAAATTTAACGATTTGGACGGAAAAATTGCAGTAGTAACAGGCAGCGCAAGAGGAATTGGCTTTGAAAGTGCAAAACTTTTGGCAGAGCATGGCGCAACAGCTATCATCACCGATATTAACCTTGAGGGAGCAAAGGCTTCTGCTAAGGAACTTACTGATATGGGACTTAAGGCGGACGCTTTCTTCCTAGACGTTGCTGACCCTGAAAATATCCTTAAAACTATTGAGGAAATTGGAACAAAATATAAAACTATCGACATTTTAGTTAACAACGCCGGCATTCTTTCTCCATATAACGTTGGCAACCTTTCCCTTGAAAATTGGAACAGAGTTATCGACATCGACCTTCGTGGAACACACCTTTGCTCTCAAGCTGCAATGAAATATATGATTGCACAAAGAAGTGGAAAGATTGTTAACGTTGCTTCTATGGCGGGCGAAGTTGGTGCGCTTAAGGCAGGGCCTGACTACGGTGCTGCAAAGGCTGGCGCAATCAATTTGGCTAAGTGCTATGCACGTTATTTGGCGGAGTATAATGTTAACTCCAACTCCGTTGCACCAGGTTTCATAGAAACAGAGATGACAAGGGGCAGAGGCGACACAGGGGACGAGGTTCCTATGAAGCGTTTGGGCACAGCTCTTGACATTGCAAAGGCTGTTTACTTCCTAAGCAGCGACCTTTCCGATTACATCACAGGCGCTAACATTTCCGTTAACGGCGGACTACAAATGCTTGGCTAAAATTTAAAATTTCCTTATTGGGGGTCGCTTTGTGCGGCTCCCTTTTTTTATGGGCGACCTGTGGTCGTCAATAAGGCTTTAATAAAGATAATTGCACATTCCCCACCCTAAAGTAATGCAGGGTGGCGTTGCCTACACATCAGCGGGGGCAATGCCCTCATTAAACCATGGTGTTCAGAAGTCCATATAAAGCCCTACAACAACCCAATAATAATTATGTATTCCGATAGGGGTGATGGTCTTACACACGCCAGAATAGCGAAATATTACCCACTTGTCAATACTCAAGTCAAAGCGTTAGTATGGGAACAACAATTCATATACTTGTCCGCCTTTGTATAAACTAATGCTGGCTTAAAGAAATCTCTCATAACCAATGCTTATCCTCTTGGCAGGAAAAATCCCTGTCCAGCAACCAAACCTTACTCCCCTTGGCAGGAAAAATCCCCGACCATCAACCAAACCTTACTCCCCTTGGCAGGAAAAATCCCCGACCAGCAACCAAACCTTACTCCCCTTGGCAGGAAAAATCCCTGTCCAGCAACCAACCCTTACTCCCCTATAAAGAAATATTTACCAAACTTCATATTTCAATTACCCTTAGAAAAGCCACGCAAAAAAGCACCACCGAATACTCGGTGGTGCTTTAAGCATATCAAATTATACTAACTCGATAATCGCCATCTCTGCTGCGTCTCCACGACGTGGACCCACTCTAATAATACGAGTGTAACCACCGTTTCTTTCAGCATATTTTGGTGCTATCTCATCAAACAACTTAACTGTAACTTCTCTCTTTGTGATATAAGAAAGAGCTTGACGCTTTGTATGAAGTGTGTTCTTCTTGCCTAAAGTTATTACCTTTTCAGCCTCTCTGCGCACTTCCTTAGCTCTTGTTACTGTTGTTTCAATTTTACCGTTTTCCAATAGAAAAGTAACCATTGCTCTAAGCATTGCTTTTCTATGGTCAGTTTTTCTACCTAGCTTACGAACTGTAGCCATAACTGCATACCTCCTTATCCTTACCTTTTTAGTTAATTATAAAAGGCTTTAGCAAAGGTTTATTCCTCGTCCTTTTTAAGACCCAGTGTTAGAGCGTTAAGCTTATGAATAACTTCCTCCAACGACTTTCTTCCGAGGTTTCTAACCTTCATCATATCGTCCTCTGTTTTATTAATTAGATCTTCCACTGTGTTAATTCCCGCACGTTTTAGGCAATTGAAAGAACGAACAGACAAGTCTAGCTCCTCTATTGTCATCTCAAGCACTTTTTCTTTGCGAGTTTCCTCTTTTTCTACCATTATCTCTGTGTTTCTTGCATCATCGGAAAGGTCTATGAACAAGTTTAAATGCTCGCTCAAAATCTTTGCACCAAGGCTAATTGCTTCCTCAGCTGTCAATGTGCCATCTGTCCACACCTCAAGTGATAGCTTGTCATAGTCGGTCACTTGGCCTACTCTGGTATTTTCAACCGAGTAGTTAACCTTAACAACAGGAGTATAAATGGAATCCACAGGGATTGTTCCGATAATTGCACCCATTGAGAGTCTATTCTTATCAGCCGGAACATAACCTCTGCCTTTTTTGATGGTAATTTCCATATAAAGCTTTGCGTCATCACCAAGGGTTGCAATGTGGTGGTCTTTGTTGACAATCTCAACATCGCTATCACACTTAATATCCCCTGCTTTAATCTCGCATCTTCCCTCTGCCTCTATGTGAATAACCTTTGTGCCTTCTCCATGGATAACAGCGGTTAACTCTTTAAGATTTAGAATGATTTCGGTTACATCTTCCTTAACGCCCGGAATTGTTGAAAATTCGTGTTGCACACCCTCAATCTTAATTGAGTTAACTGCAACGCCAGGAAGGGAAGAAAGAAGTATTCTTCTAAGGGAATTACCCAGTGTCATACCATATCCACGCTCTAAAGGCTCAACAACAAACTTACCATAGGAGCCATCTGTTGAAGATGAAACACACTCAATGCGAGGCTTTTCAATTTCAATCATTTGTAACCCTCCTTCATTTTTTTAGTTTCATAATGCACTCGAAGGGCATTACCCTAAACAGTTAATTCTACTTAGAGTACAACTCTACGATAAGTGTTTCTTGAATTTCCAAATCAATATCATCTCTTTGTGGCATAGCAATAACCTTTGCTTTTTTAGCTTCTCTGTCAAGCTCCAACCACTTTGGAATAACTTTGCTTGCTGTTGCTTCCAAAATTGTTTTAACCTTATCAGAATCGCCACTTGCTACTTTAAGAGCAATTTCGTCGCCTGCTTTTACAAGGAATGAAGGGATGTCAACCTTTTGTCCGTTGACTGTGAAATGACCATGGCAAACAAGCTGTCTTGCCTCTGGTCTAGACATAGCAAAGCCTAATCTGTAAACTACGTTGTCAAGTCTGCTCTCTAGGATAGAAAGTAGATTTGTACCTGTGATACCTGTTTGCTTTTCTGCCATTTCAAAATATTTTGCGAATTGGCTTTCAAGCACGCCATAATATCTTCTAACCTTTTGTTTTTCTCTTAATTGCATACCGTACTCAGAAAGTTTCTTTCTGCCCTTACCGTGTTGACCGGGAGCAAAAGCTCTTTTGTTCATAGCGCACTTATCGCTATAACATCTGTCTCCCTTAAGGAAAAGCTTCATACCCTCTCTACGGCATAAACGGCATACAGGTCCTGTATATCTTGCCATATTATGTTACACCTCCAAATTATTTTTTTAACTATACGCGTCTTCTCTTAGGTGGGCGGCAACCGTTGTGAGGGATTGGAGTTACGTCCTTGATTAGGTTAACTTCCAAGCCTGCAGCTTGCAATGCTCTGATTGCAGCTTCTCTGCCTTGCCCTGGGCCCTTAACATACGCCTCAACGCTTTTTAGCCCGTGCTCCATAGCAGCCTTTGCAGCAACCTCTGCCGCTTGTTGTGCTGCGTATGGTGTGGATTTTCTTGAACCTCTAAATCCAAGTCCACCCGCTGATGCCCAAGAAAGAGCATTTCCGTTTGTATCTGTGATTGTTACTATTGTGTTGTTAAAAGAAGAACGAATATGAGCACAGCCACGTTCGATATTTTTCTTTTCACGACGTTTTCTGGTAACTTTTTTTGCTTTTGCCATCTGACTCATCCTCCTTTATTTCTTCTTATTAGCAATAGTTTTCTTAGGGCCTTTTCTAGTTCTAGCATTAGTCTTAGTTCTTTGCCCTCTTACAGGTAAACCTTTTCTATGTCTAATTCCTCTGTAACATCCAATTTCTATCAATCTCTTAATATCAAGAGCAACGTTACGTCTTAAATCCCCTTCAACCTCAAAATTCTTGTCAATATAATCTCTTATTTTAGCAACATCATCTTCTGTTAGGTCTCTAACACGAGTATCAGCATTAACCCCAGTATTAGCTAGGATTTCGTGTGAACGGTTTATACCAATTCCGAAAATATAAGTTAAACCAATTTCAACTCGCTTTTCTTTTGGTAAGTCTACACCAGCTATTCTTGCCATTTTGTTTGCACCTCCCGTTTTTAAAATTTATTTTAGCCTTGTCTTTGCTTGTGTTTAGTGTTTTCACAGATTACCATAACTTTGCCTTTTCTTCTGATAATCTTGCACTTTTCGCATATCGGTTTTACCGATGGTCTAACTTTCATGGTAATACCTCCTTTATCTTCTAACCTTACTTACTTCTCCACGTTATTCTGCCCTTTGTTAGGTCATATGGTGACATTTCAACCGTTACCTTATCATTTGGCAGAATTCTTATGAAATGCATTCTTAGCTTGCCTGAAATATGCGCCATTATTTGGTGGCCGTTTTCAAGCTCAACCAAAAATGTTGTGTTTGGCAGGCACTCAAGCACCTTGCCCTCTAGTTCTATTACGTCATCTTTTGCCATTGCTTATTTACCCCCTTAAGCTATTTTCTTGTGTCGAATTATTCGAAAAAGCTAAAAGTAATTTGCGCACTTCTGCGTTGGTCACCTTTTCTCCTTTTAAGAACTTTTCCCCTACCCTTGTT
>CAZMCJ010000012.1:0-7857 GCA_964564795.1 uncultured Eubacteriales bacterium
TAATTAATTAGTTCTTCTAGTTCTTCTTTGCTTGCAAAACCATCACCAAAAAAGTGGGAGGTGGCGGATTGCAAAGCCTTGCCATCGTGCATCATAGCCTCCATTGTGTAGGTGGCATCAGCGCCCGCAAACTTCTCCTTATCCGTTTTTCTGCCCTTTATAACAGGGATAGCAAGGGTATCTTGCGCAAACTCAGCATAGATATCAAGCATTTGCAAGGTTTCTGCAATTGCCTCCTCTGCTGTTGCGTGCATTGTATGTCCCTCTTGCCACAAAAACTCGGTAGTACGCAGGAATGGTCGAGTGGTCTTTTCAAGGCGAACCACGCTGCACCATTGGTTATAAAGCTTTGGCAAATCACGGTAGGAGTGGATTATGTCCTTAAAGTGTTCGCAAAATATGGTCTCGGAAGTTGGACGAACGCAAAGGCGCTCAGTCAACTTTTCATCCCCACCATGGGTAACCCACGCAACCTCGGGGGCGAACCCCTCAACATGGTCCTTTTCCTTTTGCAGCAAGCTCTCAGGAATAAACATTGGCATATAAACGTTCTCGTGGTCCGTTTCTTTAAAGCGTGCATCAAGCGTTTTTTGCACATTCTCCCAAATTGCGTAGCCATAAGGGCGCACAATCATACACCCCTTAACGGAGGAATAGTCCGCAAGCTCCGCCTTTTTAACAATATCGGTATACCACTTGGCAAAATCAACATCACGACTGGTGATGCTATCAACTAACTTTTTGTTGTTAGACAAAATAAAACCCTCTTTCAAAAAATATTTGCCCACCCACATCAATAGGAAAAAAAGCAATAAAAGCGCATATACATTTATTTTAATCAATAAACTTGTAGGTGTCAACCTTAATTGTCAATAAATTGTTGTTGAATAAGGTCGAAACGTTTGATATAATGAGTTGGAATTAAACGTTCCTATTAAATATAAGGCGGAGGATACTATGTCAAAAATAAAAATACTTAGCGACTCGACTTGCGATATTCCTCGCAAGCTGATAGAAAAACACAACATTACAATTGTGCCCATTTGTGTGCGGTTTGATGACGAGGAGTTTGAGGACTACTACGAGCTAACACCGGAGATTTTTCACGAGAAAATCAAAACGTGTAAGGAAATTCCTGCAACATCACTGCCAACACCACAGCTGTTCGTTGATTACTTTAGCAAATTTGATGGAGAGTATGACGAGATTTTGTTCATCTCTATTAGCTCAAACGGCTCAGGCACCTTCAACGCAGCCAGGCTGGGGCTGGAGGATTACCTTGAGGCAGGGGGCAAAGCAAAGGTAACCCTGTTTGACACATTGCAGCCATCGTCTGGTATTGGATACTTTGTTCTAAAAGCGGCAGAGCTTTTGGAGAGTGGGAAAACAGTTGCAGAAACGGTTGAAATCTTGGAGCCAAAAAAACAAAATTTTGCAACCTATATCGTGGTTGAAAATATGGATTTCCTTAGAAAAGGTGGCAGAGTTAGCGCCGCAACCTCCTTCATTGGAACATTGCTTGGCATAAAGCCAATCATCACAGCTTTTGAGGGGTTTGGAAAAATTTATGGTAAAATACGTGGGGATAAAAAAATTGCGCCCGAGCTTGTGGAGCTATTTTCCGAGCAACACGATGATAATTTCGTGCAAGTTTCTCATTGTGGCAATTTACCAAAGGCGATGGAGGTTGTTGACCTTCTAAACAAAACCTTTGATAACCTAACAATAATTTTAACAGAGGTTGGTGCAAGCCTTGGCACCCACGCAGGGCCTGGGGCGGTATCTATTCACTTTTTAAGAAAAGATATGCATGTTTTAGTGTGAGGTATTAAATATGAAAGCTGATTGCCCATGTACTCGAAAATGCCCACGCCATGGCGATTGTGAGAAGTGCGTTGAATCCCACCTGAGGGAGAACAACAAACACATCATATTCTGTATGCGCAACAAGGTTAAGGCTATCTACGAAAGTAAAAAGGATTAATTTTTAAGGTGTCACCTTTTGAGGGTGGCACCTTTCTTGCAGAGAGTATCTTTTGAGGAGCAACCTTTTGCCGAGCGACTTTATAGGGGTGCCTTTATGAGGCAATGATGTGGTGGTAGTGAGCAAACAAAAATGGTGTAAACAATTCGCAAAATTGCAAGTATTGCCCCATAACCCCTACAAAAAAGGGAATGGTTTATACCATTCCCTTTTTCTATCTACTTTTAAGCCCCGATGGTATAAGCCATTTATCACTCTTGCGGTGTATAACAAAAAATATCATTCTAACAATCCAGTCAAGGTACATAGCACACCAAATACCCATTACTCCCATTTCCATTACGATACCAAGCACATACCCTGTACCAATCCTAACAATCCACATACTGGAGATTGCAACAACCAGCGAATACTTAACGTCGCCCGCACCACGGAACGCATTTGGCAGAACAAAGGAATCAGCCCAGAAGAAAATCATCATAATTGCGCATGAAAGAACAACCTGACTGGTGCTTTCAATAATTGCGGGGTCTTTGATGAAGAGCCAGCAAATGGGTTTCCTGAAAATTATAAATAAAATAGATGCAACTATAATCATAGTGCGTGAAATGGTCATTGAAACAGATAAGCATTTCTTAACATCATCTGGGTCACCCTTACCAACATAGCGCCCCACAACCGTTGTAACAACCGATTGGAATGCGTTACCCGGCACATTTAGGATGTTTGTTGATGCATTTGCAATTGTATTAATTGATATGGCAACGGTGCTGATTTGCGCAACAAATGCCTGACTTAAAAGCCTTCCACACATAAACACAAGGCTCTCTGTAGATGTTGGTATAGAAATACCGTATATTTTTTTAAGCATTAAAAAATTTGCACGATATGTAAAAGGTGAAAGCTTCATATTTATAGTCCTGCGGTGGTCGCTTAGTGCGATTAGCACCAAAACGGCGCCCACAATTCGGGAGATTAAAAGGGAAAGGCCTGCACCAACAACACCAAAATTAAGCAGGTTGATGAAAATAAAGGCAAGTGCAAGGGAAGTAAGGGTGGAAATTATGTTAATTCGCATTGGCGTTTCGGAGTCCCCCGCCGCCCGCATAATGCCATAGCCTTGCAATGTGAAAAATATCAGTGGGAAGTATAAAACGCAGATAGAAAAATACTGGATGGTTAAACCCATTACAACGGGGTCCACCTTGCCAAAAAGCAGGTTCATAACACCCCTTCTAAAGATGATGAGCACAATGGAAATCACCGTTGCAAAAACTGTGCCGCTTATAATAGCTTGCCTGCCATATTCAGTCGCCAAATCTTTATCACCACTACCAATTGATTGAGCAACCAAAACGGTGCCACCAATGCTAAGGGCAATAAAAAGCTGGTTTGCTGTGGAGGAAAGGGAATCCCCCAAGCCGATTGCGGCAACAACGTCAGCACCCAATACACCGCACATAATTAAGTTTGCAATGGAAAGCAGGCAAAGAAATGCTTGGTCTGCGATAATTGGCAATGAAAACTTAAAAATCTCTCTAAACATTGGGTCTTTTAGTTTATTTATGTCAATCACTTCAATTCTTATATACTAATCGTATATATGATTATAACAAAGTATTTTAAAATTGTATACCTTTTCCACTTGAAAAATTCCACAAAGTAGTATATACTATATAAAATTACTTGAAAGATGATTAAATGATGAGAGGAATGATAAAATGGGCTTTACAAATTATAACGAAAAGTTTATTAAGGAAGGCTTAACTTTTGACGATGTTCTGCTAATTCCGGGCAAGAGCGACGTGTTGCCGAGTGATGTGGACGTCAAGACAAGCCTATCGCCAAAGATTAACCTTAATATCCCAATGCTTAGTGCAGCGATGGACACCGTAACCGAGTGCAAAATGGCAATTGCTATGGCACGTGAGGGGGGTATGGGTGTTATCCACAAGAATATGAGCATAGAGCAACAAATGGACGAGGTTGATAGAGTAAAAAGGAGCGAGCATGGCGTTATTGTTAACCCATTTTCCTTGTCTCCAAACCACACACTTAACGATGCGGATATACTCATGAGCAAGTATAAAATCTCAGGTGTGCCAATTTGCGAAGGGGGCAAGCTTGTTGGTATCCTAACAAACAGGGACTTGCGTTTTGAAACAGACTTTGATAAGAAAATACACGAAGCGATGACCAAGGAAAACCTAATAACCACACCAGTTGGGACAACCCTTCCACAGGCTCAAGAAATCCTTCGTAAATATAAGATAGAAAAACTACCGATAGTTGATAATGATGGCTACTTAAAGGGGCTTATCACTATCAAGGATATAGAAAAGGCGGTTAAATTCCCAAACTCCGCAAGGGACTCAAACGGAAGGCTTTTAGTTGCGGCGGCAATTGGTGCAACGGCGGATGTTTTAGAGCGTGCGGGTGGTCTAATTAGCGCACAGGTGGACGTTTTGGTTCTGGACTCTGCACATGGACATTCCCAAAATATAATGGACACAGTTGCAAAGGTGAAGAAGCATTTCCCACAAATCCCGCTAATCGTTGGAAACATTGCAACAGCAGAGGCGGCAAGGGATTTAATTAAAGCAGGGGCCGACATTTTAAAGGTTGGTATTGGACCCGGATCAATCTGCACAACACGTGTTGTTGCGGGAATTGGCGTTCCCCAAATCACAGCAATTTATGATGTTGCGTGCGTTGCACGTCCTCTTGGTATTCCGATTATTGCCGATGGCGGTATTAAATATAGCGGTGATATTGTTAAGGCGATTGCGGCAGGCGCAGACGCTATTATGATAGGCAGCCTTCTTGCAGGGTGCGAGGAAAGCCCTGGCGAGAACGAAATTTACCAAGGCAGAAGCTTTAAGGTTTACCGTGGAATGGGCAGCCTTGCAGCAATGGAAAAGGGCAGCAAAGATAGATATTTCCAACAAAACAACAAGAAATTGGTGCCAGAGGGTGTTGAGGGCAGAGTGCCATTTAAAGGCCCAACTTCGGACACAATCTACCAAATGCTTGGCGGCTTAAAATCGGGTATGGGCTATTGTGGCACAAGAACGATTAATGAGCTTCAAGAAAACGGCAAAATGGTAAGAATTACAGGTGCAGGGCTTAAGGAAAGTCACCCACATGATATTTACATCACAAAGGAAGCGCCAAACTATTCAGTTAATCCAGAAATGTAATAACAAAAATCTCGCCGACTTTCTCGGCGAGATTTTTTTGTGTTGCGCAAACGTCCAATGGATAAGTTTTTATTGCGAAATTCTTTAGACCTTTGGGTTTCCATCAACAGATTTAGCCCATCAATCCCCCCTTTCATTTTATCTGCTTCGGTGTTATAATAATTAAATATACAATAAAAAGGTGGAGATAATGATGGAACAAAAACATAAAAGACGGGAGCGCTACAACGGTACGCACCCCAAAAAATATAGCGAGAAATACAAGGAGCTGCAACCGGAAAAGTACCCCGAAACGGTGGATAAAATCCTGAGCAAGGGCAATACCCCTGTTGGTATGCACATCTCCATCTGCGTTGATGAGATTTTGGATTTTCTGCAAATAAAGCCGGGGCAAAAGGGGTTGGACGCAACCCTTGGCTATGGGGGACATACCTCCCATATGCTAAAGCAGTTGGAGGGGAAGGGGCATATGTTCTCACTTGATATTGACCCCATTGAGATTGAAAAAACTCGTGCTCGTTTGGAGGGTATGGGTTTTGGCGGGGATATTTTAACCATAAAAAACCTTAACTTTGCCAATATTGACGAGGTGTGTGCCGAGGGTGGACCCTTTGATTTTGTCCTTGCCGATTTGGGTGTTTCCTCCATGCAGCTTGACAACCCCGACCGTGGTTTTTCCTATAAAAAGGATGGCCCCCTTGACCTTCGCCTTAACCCCGATATGGGTGTGCCTGCCTCCGAGCGACTAAAGGAGCTGACGGCGGAAGAGCTGGAGGGGATGTTGTTTGAAAATGCGGACGAGCCATATGCCGAGCGTATTTCAAAGGCGATTATTCGGGAGATTGAGGGTGGCGGTGTTATTGAAACCACCACAAAACTGCGAGAAATTATTGAACAGACTCTTTCATTCCTGCCTCAATCCGAACGTAAGGAAACGGTTAAAAAAACGTGCCAGCGCACCTTCCAAGCGCTTAGGATTGACGTAAACAGCGAATTCGAGGTTCTGTATGACTTTTTAGAGAAGCTGCCAAACGTCCTTGCAAAGGGTGGACGTGTTGCGATACTGACCTTCCATTCGGGGGAGGACAGACTGGTTAAGAAGTCCTTTAAGCAGCTGCAACAAGATGGTGTTTACAGCGACATTTCAAACAAAGTTATCCGCCCATCTGCCGAGGAGTGTGGGCGCAATAGTCGTGCTCGTTCCACAAAAATGCGGTGGGCAATAAAGGCATAGTACGCTATTAGAAATAGCTTAAATAACCCTTAGTATAACGGGCTTTGCAAAAATTTTAAAGGTGGTTATGCACAAATCCAATGCTAACCACTTTTTATGCTAATTTGCTAAATTGTTGTCGACTTTTTGTGCATTATATGATAAAATATTTGTTATACGATTTTTTTGGCAAAAGGAGTTAACATCTATGAATATTGCAAAAAGAGCATTTGTCACAACAATTCCTGTTTTGGTTGGCTATGTTTTTGTGGGGATTGCATTTGGGCTGCTGCTTTTTAATACTGGGTATAATTTTGTATGGGCGCTTGCAATAAGCACCTTTGTTTATGCGGGCAGTGGGCAGTTTATGCTTGTTTCCCTCCTTGGGAGCAACGCACCCCTAATCACCGTTTTTCTTATGACGTTTGCAATAAATTGCCGCCATATTTTTTATGGAATTTCCTTTATTGAGAAGTTTGAGTGGCTAAAACCCTTTAAAAATTATATGATTTTTTCCCTAACAGACGAAACCTATTCGCTGCTTTGTTTGGAGAAGTGGGAGGAGGAAACGCCAAAAAGATACTACGTTTTCATTGCCCTTTTTAACCAGCTTTATTGGGTGATAGGCACACTAATTGGCAGCTTAATTGGCGAGATGATAACCTTTAACTCAAAGGGGATTGACTTTGCGATGACCGCTCTTTTTGTTGTTATTTTTATTGAGCAGTTTATTTCCGCACGCTCCAAAGTCCCAGCGTTTATTGGGCTTTCTTGTGGGATTGTTTGCCTTTTAATTTTTGGCGGGGGCACCTTTGTTTTGCCCGCACTCCTTTCCTCTGTTACACTTATGGTGGTTTTAAAAAAAAGGATTGAGGTGGGGCAATGAACACAACACACTCAATTTTAGCCATTATTATTGCCGCTTCTGTAACTCTTTTTACCCGTGCGCTCCCCTTTATTATTTTTGGGGAAGATAGGCAAATGTCCGCAACTGTTAAATTTTTAGGCACAACCCTCCCCCTTACCGTTGTTGCTGTGTTGGTGGTTTATTGCCTTAAGGATGTTAACATTTTGACCCCTCCATTTGGTATGGCAGAGCTTTTAAGCGTTGCTGCTGTGGCACTTTTGCACCTTTGGCGGCGCAACAACCTTTTGTCAATTGGTGTTGGCACAGTCCTTTATATGTTTTTTGTTCAATTTATTTTTATATAAATTTAAGGGGGTTTTTTTGTGGAACTGTTATTTTTAGGCGCCTCTTTTGTTGTTGTTTTTACCATTAGCAAGTGGGCAACCAGGAAGTTTATGGAGTGGAGGTTAGCGCAGAAGAAGAAAAGGGAGCCAAAAGTGGTTAAAGAAAAGGTTAATTATAACAAAAAGAAAAGGAAGAAATAGCTTTAAGGTGGTGCGGTGGCATCACCTTTTTTTGGAAAGATTGGCTTTGAGTCGGTGCGATGGCGTCA
>CAZMCJ010000012.1:7957-18725 GCA_964564795.1 uncultured Eubacteriales bacterium
CCTTTTCTTGGAAAGATTGGCTTTGTGGTGGTGCGATGGCATCACCTTTTCTTGGAAAGATTGGCTTTGTGGTGGTGCGGTGGCGTTACCTTTTCTTGGAAAGATTGGCTTTGTGGTGGTGCGATGGCATCACCTTTTCTTGGGAAATTAGATTTAAACCTTGGTTTTTCAGTGGAAAAAGAAGCGTACAAGCACCCCCTTTTGAGGGTAAAACAGCTTTTTTCTTTAATTTGTGGGCGCAAAAAAGGGGCGCCGAAGTGCCCCTTTTAAAATTATTCCGCTTTAATTATCATCTCGTCGTAGCTTGCAACAACTGTTTGACCCGGCTTTACAACCAAAAACCTATCATTATCCCAGTTGCCCTCCACAAAATCCTTAAGCAAGGACATATCCCCCTCATACTCATTAAAGCTCCACTTTAAATAGTCTGCCGCCCTTCGGGAGAACTCATAATGACTTTTGGAGTTTAAAACATCATTTTTTATGTATGCCAAATTTTCATATTTCGTCAGCCACCCTTGCTCGCTCTCCATCAAAAACTCGGCGCTGTCCTCGTCAAACTGCTCTACATATTCCTTATATTTGCGCTCGTTGCGCTCCTTTGATGGCATAAGAACATTCTCAATCCACCCTGGGCTATACCAATAAATCCCCGGCTTTTCGTGGAACTCCTTATCATATCGCTCCTTACTGCCAAGCAAAAAGGTTATGCAGTCGTGTGCACGGGGGATAACAAGGGTATATTTATCCGATTTTAGCCCAATTATGCCGTTACTGCACAAGCCATACCCAATCAAAATAGCGTCGTACGGTGGGTTTTTGGAGACATCGCAGCTATAGCAATCGTCCCCTTTTTCTATTTTTGCAATCTCCCCTTTAAGGATTTGGTTTAGGAGGGTTGGGGTATCGTGGTAGCCCTGACGCAGATAGGTGGTATCCACATAATTCTCGCTACTCGCACTTAGGTAGGAAAACTCCCGGTAAAGAACTTTGCACGCAATTAACTTAAACCTCATTTTAAAATACTCCTTTTAAACGGGATTGCATAAAAATACGTCCCTATATTTTTCTTTAAAATGTGCGTATGCCTTTTTTGCCAACTGTTCATCATCAAAAATTCCGAACACGGTGGGTCCACTACCACTCATCACCGAGCCTAGCGCACCGTTATCAATAAGCCTATTTTTAATTTTCCTAATTTCCAGCTGATCCTTGCCTGTTATATTTTCCAAAACGTTGTACATTCTGCGAGCAATACCAAGAACGTCACCCCTCTCAATCGCATCTATTATGCCCTTTGTGTGGGGGCGATAGTTGATGCGCTCCACCTTTAGCCTTGAGAAAATGCGTGGGGTGGATATGCCAAACGGCGGTTTAACAAGCAAGATTTTGCACTTAGGCATTGGTTTTAGCTGTGTTAGTTTTTCCCCGATACCCTCGGCAAGTGCTGTGCCACCCATCAGGCAATATGGCACGTCGGCACCAATTTTAACAGAGATTTCCATAAGGCGCTCCCTCGATAGTGGCTCTCCAAACATTTGGTTTAACCCCTTTAGCACCCCTGCACCGTTGCTGCTGCCCCCTGCAAGCCCTGCCGCAACAGGAATTTTTTTTAAAATATCAATTTTAAGTCCGCATACCTCCACACCTGATTCCTCAAAGAACAACTGTGCACTTTTATAGGCTATGTTGGTTTCATTAACAGGCAAATAGTAAAGGTTTGTTTTTATTTCAATATCGTTATTTGCACTTTTTTCAATGGTTATTGTGTCGCTCAAATCAACGCTTTGCATAATCATTTTAAGGTTATGGTAGCCGTCCTCCCTTTTGTTTACAACGTCCAGGGATAAATTTATTTTTGCATTTGTTGTAACTATTATTTTATCCACAGGAGTTACCTCGTAATTCTTCTAAATAATGTTTTTTTGACGTCCACCGCTTTGTGAGGACACAGCTCGTGGCAACAGTAGCACTTAATGCACCCACTTTTTATTATTCTTGCCTTTTTCTCTTCCATTACTATTGTTTTTGCCGGGCAAGCTTTAAAGCATTCCCTGCACCCAATGCACTTTTGCGTATTAATTATTGGGCGTGGGGTTAGCACATCAAAAAGCGGATTCCTAATAAATGCGGGCAAAACACCAACAAAGGTGATGACCTTGGAGCGTGGGTGCTTAAAGTTTTTTATGAAAAAGCTCTCCACACTATCCCCAATTATTTCAATATCGTCCACACTTTGTGGACAACTCCCCCTCTTTATCCCCTCCAAAAGTGTGGGAACGTCCTCTTTTTTAAGGTTTATGATATTTGTTGCAACCATATCAATTGCGTGGGGATTTTTGGACATAAGGAGTGCATCAACCTTGCGTGGGTTTCCGCCAGAAGGTCCGTCCCCCTCCATCGCCATAATGCCGTCCATAATGCAAAACTTTACCCTTGATAAATCGCAAATATCCACAAGTGCGGAGCAAAAATCAGCCTTGGTGGGGTACTTAAAGTGGTACTCCGCCTTGATTAGCCCAGGTACGCACCCAAACATATTCTTAACCCCACCTGTAAAGGTAACCATTCCATGGGTTTTAAGCTTGCACAGGGATATTACAACGTCGTTATTCAAAACAGGGCTGATTATATCATAGTTTTTCCCATTTTCGTGCTTTAAATTCACCGCTGTAACATCATAATTAAGTGTGGCACCGCTGTTTTTTGCCGCATCAGCCATACCGCACACATCGTAAATTCCCTTTAGTGCTGAGACGCTATATTGACCCGCAGGGCTATCCCCAATGGTTACAACAGCACCCCTGGCAATTAGCGCACGAGCGGCACCCTCAACAATTGCGGGGTGTGTTGTGGTCGCCTCGTGTGGCTTTCGCTTCATTAAAAGGTTAACCTTTAAAAAAACGGTTGTGCCCTCTTTAATTATTTGGTTTTCACCCGGTGGGTCAAGGGAAACTAACCCCTGCTCCACCACCCTCTCTATTTCGGTGGCGTCGTAGTTTGTCTGCCGCTTCAAAAAAACTTTATTCATATCATTTCTGCTCAAACTGTTTTAAAAACACTTTCATTCTTTTTATTGCCTCTTTTAAATGCTCCATCGAGTATGAGTATGAAATTCTTATATGCCCCTCGCCACTATCACCAAAGGCGTTGCCCGGAACAACCGCAACCTTTTGCTCCTCCAGCAGACGCTCGCAAAATTCCTCGCTCGTAAGCCCTGTTGACTTGATTGAAGGGAAGATGTAGAACGCGCCCTCGGGAGTAAAGCAATCAAGCCCCATACCCTTCATCTCGTTTAGCAGGTATTTACGCCTTAGGTTATATTCGTCCCTCATATTCCTTGTATCGGTAAGACACTCCTTAATTGCCGAAATACCAGCAAACTGGCTCATTGTTGGTGCGCTCATAATGCCAAATTGGTGGATTTTAATAAGTGGTGCAATTAACTCACGTGGACCCGCAACGTAGCCAAGTCGCCACCCTGTCATCGCAAATGCCTTGGAAAAACCGTTTATAACAAGGGTGCGCTCCCGCATACCCTCCATCTGTGCTATGGAAACGTGGGCGCCGCTATAGGTAAGCTCTGAGTAAATCTCGTCAGACAGAATAATGATGTTAGTGCCACGAATAACCTCTGCAATCTCCTCCAAATGCTCACGCTTCATAATCCCCCCCGTTGGGTTATTAGGGAACGGCATAATGAGTACCTTTGTTTTATCGGTAATCTTCTCTAATAGTGCCTCTTTTGTAAGGCGAAAATCATCACTCGCTTTTGTTTCGATTGGGATAGCCTTGCCCCCCGCAAGGGTTGCAAGTGGGGAGTAGCAAACAAAGGAAGGCTCTGGTATTAAAACCTC
This sequence comes from uncultured Eubacteriales bacterium, assembly GCA_964564795.1. Classification (GTDB taxonomy): domain Bacteria; phylum Bacillota; class Clostridia; order Oscillospirales; family RGIG577; genus CAZMCJ01. The sequence goes on from CAZMCJ010000012.1 coordinate 11,815, forward strand.
ATCCCCTTCGTCAACAAAGGCTCTAAGTGCGTTATCAATAGCCTCGCTTCCCCCTACCGTCACAACAATTTCGTCATCGGGGCAGTAGTCTTGCTCGATTGTGTTTTTTAGGTATTTTGCAATCTCCCGCCTTAGCTCAATCAGCCCCCAGTTGGAGGTGTAGAAGGTCTTGCCCATCTCAATTGAGTTTATAGCCGCTCGTTTTGCCTTATATGGCGTTTCAAAGTCAGGCTCGCCAACGCCAAGGGATATTGCGTCTTTCATTTGCGCCACAATATCAAAAAACTTGCGTATTCCAGACGGCTTTATGCTGCTTGCTTTTTTTCCCAGCACCTTATCGTAATCTATCATATTGAAATAGCCCTTCTTTCATCATTGTAGACGTTATCAAAAAGAACGCCTTTTTCCTTATATTTTTTAAGCACAAAATGGGTGCCTGTGGATAGAACAGACTCCATTGGAGCCAGCTTTTCAGACACAAATTGTGCAACCTCTTTCATTGTTTTGCCATTTATGATAACGGTTAGGTCGAACCCACCACTCATTAGGTAGACGCTCTCCACCTCTGGGTGCTTGCATATTTGCATTGCAATTTTGTCAAACCCCATACCCATTTGTGGGGTTATTTTAACTTCAATTAGCGCTGTTAGCAGCTCCCTATCCGTCTTTTCCCAGTCTATTATTGCCTTGTAACCCAAAATAACACCTTCTTTTTCATAGGCGTCAATCTTTTCTATTGCTTCTTCAAGAGAAACCCCCGCCATTGCGGCGACCTGCTCGTTTGTAAACCGTCCATCGTGGTCTAAAATTGTTAGTATTCTGTGCATAAATTTCTCTCCTTTATATTTTAATTAATTTTGGAACTCTGTTTTCGTATGTGGTAAAGTGCCCAAAGCCCGCTTGCCTTAGCATCTCTTGCCCCTCTTTAATGCCTGTACCGACTAAATGCGCCTTGTGGGAGTCGCTGCCGATTGTTACAAACTCGCCACCGCACTCCTTAAACAATTTAACAACATAAAGTGGTGGAAGCGTTTGCGCCATCTCGCTAAAAATGCCCGAAGTGTTAATCTCGATACCCTTTTTGCGCTCCACCAAAATTTTGAAAAGGCATTTTAGCTTTCCTTCAAAATTTGTTAAATCAACTGTTCTTCCGCCACAATTGAACATATATCTAAGTGGATAGGTTATGTGCCCTATCACATCATAGTCAAAATCACGTGCCATCTCAATCACTTCATCTAAATATTTATCAAACACCATATCACAGCTTATTTTATTGTAGTCATAAAAGAAAACATCACTGTCATTTTTTAAGTTGTGGATAGAGCCGATGATGAAATCCACGCTATTATTTTTTAAAAACCTCTTAGCCTCTGCCCCGTCTGCCTGTGGCTGGCCAATTTCCATACCAAGCATCACCTTTAGCTTGCCTGCATACTTTTCCCTTGCGGCAAATACTTCCGCCTTTATCTTGTCAAAGTTAAACTCATTATAATACGCCTTATTGCTTGTAACGTCGTAGTGATCCGTTATTGCAATCTCGGCAACGCCGTTTTTTATGGCGTACTCACACATTAAGTCAATGGGGTCGAACCCGTCAGGCGAATTTATGGAATGAAGGTGGTAATCACAAATATACATCTTAAAAACACTTGCCTTTCCTTATATTTGATTATAGATACCTTATATTATAGCATAAGCACAAATTAATTTACAGTATTTTATTGCTAAAACAGGAAATTTGTTATAAAATGATAGATAAGAAATTTTTATTGAGGTGTTTTTATGAAAAGAGCAATCGTAACCGTTATTGGCAAGGACCAGCCGGGTATTATCTATAAAGTCTCTAAAGTTTTGTTTGATAGCAACGTTAACATCCTGGATATTAACCAAACTATTATGCAAGACGTTTTTACTATGATAATGCTAGCCGACATAGAAAAGTGCAATATATCCTTTGACCTGCTTGTGGGCAAGATGAATGAGATAGGCGGTAGCCTTGGTCTTTCTATCCACACCCAGCACGAGGATATTTTTAACTCGATGCACAGAATATAGGGGGATTTTTTAAAAATGATTAACAAAAGCGATATTTTGCAAACCATTACAATGATAGACGAGGAATGCCTGGATATCCGCACCATAACTATGGGTATTTCCCTTCTTGATTGTTGCCACGAGGATATTAACGTATCCGCCCAGAAGGTATACGACAAGGTTACCCGTATGGCGCAGGATTTGGTGCCTGTTGGCGAGGCTATTGAGAAGAAGTATGGTATTCCAATAATCAACAAGCGTATTTCCGTTACCCCAATTGCTTTAGTTGGTGGCTCATGTAAGAGCAGCGACTTTGCGGCGTATGCACGTGCACTTGACAGGGCGGCGATTGCAACGGGTGTTAACTTTATCGGTGGATACTCCGCACTTGTGCATAAAGGGTTCACCACTAGCGATTTAAAGCTTATAAACTCAATCCCAGAGGCACTTTCCACAACCGAGCGTGTTTGCTCCTCCGTTAACGTTGCCACAACAAGGGCGGGTATTAATATGGACGCAATCGCACGTATGGGGGAGATTATCAAGGAGTGCGCCGAGCTGACAAAGGACCGCAACTCAATCGCTTGTGCAAAGCTTGTTGTTTTTGCAAATGCGGTGGAGGATAACCCATTTATGGCTGGGGCTTTCCATGGTGTTGGGGAGGGCGAGTCCATTATAAACGTTGGTGTTTCGGGCCCTGGTGTTGTTAAAAATGCTATTGCCAAAGTGGGCAAGCAGGCGGACTTCTCCGTTGTTGCGGAGGCTATCAAAAAGATGGCATTTAAAATTACAAGGATTGGTCAATTAGTTGCGCTTGAAGCTTCAAACGCTCTAAACGTGCCATTTGGTATTGTGGATTTATCCCTTGCGCCAACCCCTGCAATTGGGGACAGTGTTGCCCACATCTTGGAGGAGATGGGTGTGGAAGTTTGCGGTGCGCATGGAACAACTGCGGCGCTTGCACTCCTTAACGATGCAGTTAAGAAGGGTGGCGTTATGGCTTCGTCCCACGTGGGGGGACTATCGGGTGCATTCATTCCGGTTAGCGAGGACGCTGGAATGATTAACGCTGTTAAATGCGGCGCACTTTCCCTTGAAAAGCTAGAGGCGATGACTGCTGTTTGCTCCGTTGGGCTTGATATGATTGTTGTTCCGGGTGATATCCCAGCGACCACTTTGTCGGGCATTATTGCGGACGAAATGGCAATTGGCGTTATCAACGGCAAGACCACTGCGGTTAGAATTATCCCTGCACATAACAAGGCAATTGGCGAGGAGCTTGAGTTTGGCGGGCTTTTAGGTAGCGGCCCTGTTATGTCTATCAACAAGTATGGTTGCAGCGATTTTATTAAACGTGGGGGCAGAATGCCGGCTCCACTTCAAAGCTTAAGAAATTAATATTTTTATAAAAAAAACGCAAGGCTTAATTGTTAGCCTTGCGTTTTTGTTGCGTGGACGGTTGTAATAACTTGAGTACTGCCTTTTTGCATGGACGGTTGCAGTGACTTGGGTACTTCTCTTTTTGTGTGGACGGTTGCAGTGACTTGGGGGCTGCGTTTTTGTGGACAATTACAGAGATTTCAGGGCTTTGTTTTTTTGTGGATGATTTCAGGGACTTGAGAATTTCACTTTTTGCGTGGACAATTTCAAGGCTTAAGGACTACTCTTTATTCTCGGGCGCTCAGGCGCAAAAATGGGACGGGATTAATCCCGCCCCATTTTTATTTAATCAATAATCTGCGTACTGGCTATCAATAGAGTCGTCTTTAAAAATCCAATTTATTACGTCCACCGCTCTATATTCGTCATGAGTCACCCGAATAATTACCTTTGATATGCCCGCGTTTATGATAAGGCGCTTACACATTGTGCATGAGTTGGCATCTTTAATCAGCTCCCCAGATGATACCTCTTTGCCCACCAAATAAAGGGTTGCACCCAGCATTTTATCCCGTGGGGCAGAGATTATAGCATTTGCCTCTGCGTGAACGCTCCTGCACAGTTCGTAGCGCTCGCCACGCTTAATCCCCATCTTCATCCGTCTGCACTCGCCAATATCGTTGCAATTTTTGCGTCCACGTGGTGCCCCAACATACCCTGTTGAAACAATCTCGTCGTTCTTAACAATAATTGCGCCATAGTTGCGCCTTAGGCACGTTCCCCTGCTCGCCACTGCCTCTGCAATGTCTAAGTAATAATTTTCCTTCTCTCTGCGCTCCATTAATTGCCCTCCTTGTAATAATTCATCAAACAGCCCGCCAGAATTATTTTCCGCTCGTCATCTGTTAAATCACCCAGAGTTAGCTCAAACTCCACAACTGCATTGCCAATTGCAAAGCATTTAATTTTGCTCCACTTTTCCTTAACCGCCATCTTAATATTTGGGATAAACAGGTAGCAATCCTTGCTAAACGGAATTTCGCCCTCTATCACAAATGGTAGCATTCCCCAGTTAATTAGGTTGGAGCGGTAGCGTTTTGTTGCGTACTCACGTGCAACGTTTGCCAGCGTTCCAAGCACCTTTTGGCACGACGCCGCTTGCTCACGTGCGCTTCCATCACCCGGCTTGATTGCAAAAATTGCTGAGCCAATTTGGGTATCTTCACTCCTTATGTCCTCAAAACCTTCAATTCCCTTAATGATATCGAAAACCTTTTGCATCTCGTAATTTACCTTTTGCGGTTTTTTGCCCTCTAAGCGTGCAAACTCCACATTTTGGATTTCCTTCGCCTTTGGAACATACGCAGGGTCTTTTCTTGAAAGGGTAAACTCCGCCAGTTTAAGTGGATTGGAGCGGTAGCTGGACGTTTCTCCCGATGGGATAAGCTCATCCGTTGTTGTAACCTCGTCCTCGATATAGCTTACAACCTTAAGAAGCATATCATCTGCCAGTGCGCCCATTTTTGGCCACTCCACAATGTTTGGTGCAAAGCGAAGCTCCTCCTGTGGCTGTGGATTGCCATATCCATAGTAGCATCTGTTCTCGTAAATATCCTTATTAAAGAAATATTTCTCCCCTTTAAATGTGCCGTCAAAATCTGTCGCAGGGGTTAACCTGCCTTTGTTTGCCGCTGTTGCAGCAATTGAGCGTGCATCCATAAGGGCAACGGAGGCAATTTGCCCACCACTTGGCTTGGAGCCTTCCCTATTTGGGAAGTTACGCGTTGAGTGACGAACGGACAAGCAGTTGTTTGCCGGAACATCACCCGCACCAAAGCAAGGGCCGCAAAATGCAGTCCTAACTGTTGCGCCACTGGTCAGCAGCTTGCCAATTCCGCCATTTTGCGCAAGAGCGTAGTAAACAGGTTGGCTTGATGGGTAAACGGAAAGGGCAAACTCGTCCGCACCAATGAACTTGCCTTCCAAAATATCAACACTATCGCAAATATTTTCAAACGTGCCACCAGCACACCCTGCAATAACCCCCTGCTCCACATAAAGCCCGCCGTTTTTAATTTTGGAGCGCAGGTTGTAGTCAATATTTGGTGCGTCTAGCTGTGCCACCGCAACCTTTTCCACCTGTGCCAAAATATCCTCTAAATTTTCGTTAAGCTCGTCAATTGTGTAGGTGTTGCTTGGGTGGAATGGCATTGCAATCATGGGCTTCACCTTTGATAAATCAACAACGATTGCACCGTCGTAATACGCAACATCACTTGGGCTTAGCTCCTTATAATCATTTTCCCTGAAGTGTAGGCGGTAGTAATCCTTAACCTTGTTATCCGTCCGCCAAATTGAGGATAGGCAGGTGGTTTCGGTTGTCATAACGTCAATTCCATTTCTAAAATCCACGCTTAGCCCGTCAATGCCATCACCAACAAACTCCATAACCTTGTTTTTTACATAACCATTTTTAAAAACCGCACCGATTATTGCAAGGGCAACGTCTTGTGGGCCAACCCCCTTATTTACCTTGCCTGTTAAGTAAACGCACACAACCTTTGGAGCAGGAACATCATAAGTACGTCCCAAAAGCTGTTTAACAAGCTCGGGGCCCCCCTCGCCAATTGCCATTGTGCCAAGTGCTCCGTAGCGTGTGTGGCTATCTGACCCTAGTATCATCTTGCCACAAGCACTTTCCATTTCCCTCATATATTGGTGAATTACCGCAACATGAGCAGGAACATAGTTGCCACCATATTTTTTTGCACCGCTAAGGCCAAACAAGTGGTCGTCCTCGTTAATTGTGCCACCAACTGCACAAAGGGAGTTATGGCAGTTTGTTAGTGTGTAGGAGATTGGGAACTCCTTAAGTCCGCTTGCACGTGCTGTTTGGATAATGCCAACGTATGTTATATCGTGGGACGTCATCTTATCAAACTTAATCTTAAGGTTTTGCATATTATCGCTTTTGTTATGCTCCTTTAGTATGGAGTAGGCGATTGTTCCCTTTTTATCCTCCTCCTTGTTAATGCGTTTGCCAAACTTATTTTCAATCATTTTTTCAGAATTGTCGTCTTCCCTAACCAGGTGTGTTCCGTTTATAAGGTATGCACCCTTTTCGTAAAGCTCTATCATAAATAACCACCCTTTTTTACATTTTATATAGTTAAATTCTAACACAAACCTAGCAACTTTAAAAGTTCTTTTTAAAATTTTGAAACTTATTTTAGTTTTTTGTCGTCATATAGTTATAAAACAAATGGAGGAAACAAAAAAATGATGAAAAACCCAAAAATTATAGCAACAATAATGTGTGTAGTTATTTCCCTTAGCATAGGTGTTAGCGGCTGTATAAACAAAAACCCAAAAGAGCCAGCTACACCACCGGCAGTAACCGACCCTGCTAACCCACCCGCTACAGGGGGCGACAAGGTTGATGACCCTTCACAAGGGGCTAAGCCCGAAGTTAAACCAGAGGAAAAACCAGATGC
>CAZMCJ010000012.1:18735-20347 GCA_964564795.1 uncultured Eubacteriales bacterium
ACTTCAAAGGATTTTCAAAAGATAATTGATGATATTTTGGCAAAACATGAAATGCCAGCCGGTATAGCTTTTGATAAAGACACCTTTGCAAGTGTTTACGGAGTTGACAAGGCGCTGGTTGAAAACATTGCAGGCTTTATGCCAATGATGAACGTTAAGGTTAACGAAATTGTTATAGCTGAGGCTGCAAGCGCAGACGATGTGGCTGCTATTAAAAAGGCTTTTGAAGCAAGGCAGGCACAAGTTGTTAAAACCTTTGAGCAATATCTGCAAGACCAGCTTGAAGTGGCAAAATCTGCAATTATTGCAACAAACGGCAACTATGTTTATATGATTATGGATCAAAACGCATCGGATATTGAGGCAATTATCACAGCAGGACTAAAGTAAAAAAGGCTTCTAAAGAAGCGTTTTAAGGTAGCCTTTTTTGAAACTCACAGGCGGAAAGTTCAGTAATTAAAAATTTAAAGGTAGAACTTTCCTATTCGTTATAAAATAGTTAAAAGGGGTGTTTTTTATGAAAAAGGCATTATCACTATTTTTGGTTGTTTGCATTATCCTTGCAACGGTTGGTTGCTCGCAAAAAAAATCTAACGCATCAGCTCCTTCCCCAGCCCCTTCCCCCCCCATGGTTGGTGGTATGGCTCCAGAAATGGCGGCACCATCAGCCCCACCGCAGTTTGATGCATCAACGGGCAAGGGCAAGGTGGAGTTGGGAAGTGTTTCAGTTAGTGTGCCAAAGGACGAGAGAAAGATTGTTTATAGCGCCTTCCTTTCATTGGAAACCCTTAATTTTGACGAAACTCTTGCAAGCCTTACCACGTTAATTGACAGTAACAAAGGCTATATTGCAAGCACAAACAGCGATGGCAATGCAATTGGTCAAACGGGAAGACGCAGTGCCAGGCTTGAGGTTAAGGTGCCTGTTGAAAATTATGCGGCATTTTTAAGCGGTGTGGATAAAAGCGGTACAGTTTTTAGCAAATCGGAAAGTGCGGACGATATTACTGCGCAATATATGGATACCGACGCACGCCTTAAAACGTTAATGGAGCAAGAAAAGCGCTTGCTGCAGATACTTGAAAAGGCGGAAAAGTTGGAGGACTTATTGGCGATTGAAACCTCTCTTTCCGAAGTTCGATACCAGATTGAAAGCTTTACTTCACAGATGAACGTTTATAAAAATATGGTTAGCTACTCCACCGTCACCCTAGAGGTGCGGGAGGTTAAAAACATAAGCGAGAGCGATGAAACCTTTGCCCAGCGCATTATGGTTGCCATAAAAGGCTCCATTCGAGAGGCAATTAACACAGTGGAGAACCTATTTATCGCCCTAATTTACCTTGTGCCTTATATTTTAGTTGCTGTTGTTTTAATTGTAATATCTATTCCTATTTTTAAAAAGCGTAAGGATAAAAAGATAAGCAAAAAGACCGACGAAGAACCCAAAAAGTAGTTAACAATGTATTCCCACATACGTTGTTACGCCCTATATTTTTACACTTTAATCTCTTATGAAAAAGGCTGGTGCATTTATTGCGCCAGCCTTTTTCTGCGTGTGGGGGCGGGGTGGGAAATTTCAATGGACATGGCGAGGGGTGGGTGGCATGGA
>CAZMCJ010000013.1:0-18594 GCA_964564795.1 uncultured Eubacteriales bacterium
TATATTAATAGTTTAGTGGTAGAATAATATTATATGTTTTGGAGGAGGAAAAAATTTGAAACGAATTTTAGCTTTAAAGCAATATATAGAAATCAAACCAACGGACAACAAGCTTGAGTACCTAATAAAAGGGCTAATAGATCGCTTTTTTACAGATGATATTGGTGGTAGTGCTGTGCAAATGGCGTATTACATCCTCTTTTCCATCTTCCCTTTTTTCATTTTTGTTAACGCATTAGTTGGGTTTTTTAACATACCAATTTCTAATGTTATAGCGTTCACTTCAAATTTTATGCCAAAACAAGTAACGGAGATGTTTAATCTATATTTAATACACATATTATCAATCCGTTCAACTTGGTTGCTGATATTAGGGTTTATGCTTTCATATACTTCTCTTTCTCGTGCTGTTAAGTATCTTATTTTTGCCCTTTTAAAGGCTTACCGAATCAAGGACAAATCCACACTTATGCGTGCTAACATAATGTCGCTATTTTTTACCTTAACAATGTTTTTAACCATTGTGTTAACCACATTTTTTATGACAGTCAGCAGTAATATAATCGGTAGGATTTGGGTGTGGCTAAATATGCCCGTAACTTTTTTGCCCATATGGGATATAATGCGTTTTTTATTAATTGCGGCTATTTTAATCTTTACACTTGCACTTTTATATTACCTTGTGCCACGCCGACAGATACCATTTAGAAGTACTTTGCCGGGAACTTTAATTGCAATGTTATGCATTGTTATTGCGTCTATTGCATTTTCCTTCTATGTAAATAACATTGCAACCTATTCAGTAATTTATGGCTCCTTTGGGACTGTAATTGCATTTATGATGTGGCTTTTTATGATGAGCAATATTATAATTATAGGTGGGGAGATTAACCACCTTTTAATACTTTTTAACACAAGAAAAATGAGGTAAGAAAAAATGTTTAACGCAATCAACGCAGTGCTAACTCTTCTAATTCTGATCGCCCTTGGTTACTTCCTTCGTGATAAGGACTGGTTCTCACAAAAAGGGCTTGATTTTTTATCCAAATTCACCCTTCAGGTTTCAATCCCCGCTTATATGGTAATAAACGTTACCAGCACATTTAAAGATGCAAGCGCTCTTTTTGCAATTTTGTCCAACATTTTTATACCTATATTTTGTATGTTGATTTCATTAATTGCTGGGCTTATAATGTCCAGGTTTTTAAAAATTGGAAAAGGCAGGCAGGGCATTTTTATAAATGCAATGACCTTTTCCAACACCGTTATAATAGGCTTCCCCGTTGCCTCTTCCATTTTTGGAGATATCGCAACACCATATGCAATGGTCTATTATATGAGCAACACAGTTTTATTTTGGACAATCGGTACATATTTAATAAAGAAGGAAGCTAGCGACAATGTTTCCTTCCTTACTATTTCTAACCTTAAGCGGATGATGTCGCCACCACTTGTTGGTTTTTTAGTTGGAATGGCTATTGTTCTTTCCCCCTTTAGCTTGCCACAATTTATCTTTGACCCGCTAAATAAAGTTGCGCTTACCACTTCCCCACTATCTATGATTTTTATTGGGGGAATTATCCGTGGTGTGGATTTTAAGCAAATCAAGTTAACTAAAGATTTGGTTGCTATTGTAATATCCCGCTTTATTTTATCCCCACTTTTAATTGGTTTAATTTGCTGGATGCTACCAATAGACCCTTTAATGAAAAAAGTGTTCTTTATAATGTCCACAATGCCTGCTATGACACAGCTTGGAATTGTTGCAAAAGAATATAACAGTGATTATGAATTTGCCTCCGTTGTAACAACCTTAACAACATCTATTTGTATGGTGGCATTGCCATTTTACGCCGTTTTGCTTGAAGTTTTACCATTTTTCAAATAAATTTATTTTCCATAATTTACTATGATTATTTCTTCTCCTTTGTGCAATACTATTAGCGTAATCAAAAAGGAGGTGAAAAAACAAATGGCTTATGCAAATAAAAACGCAAAAGAAGCGCTTAATAAATTTAAGTACGAAGTTGCAAGTGAACTTGGTGTAAACTTAAAGAATGGTTATAATGGTGACTTGACTTCCGCACAAAACGGTAGCGTTGGTGGCGAGATGGTTAAGAGAATGATTGCTCAAGCAGAGCAAAACCTTTCTTCAGGTGGTACAATGCCTAAAATGTAACAATAGTTAATTAATATAAAAAGAAGGAGGGCATTCGTCCTCCTTCTTTTTATGTTTTTATATTTTGTTTTTATTCAGCAACGCCTTGCATTTCTTCCATTGGGATAATTGTGGAGCCTGCGGGTGGCGCTTGTATAATTTGTGGGTTTGTTGCAACTTCCATTGTTACTGTTCCTGTCAAATCCATTGTCATAAAGCCATCAACATTCATATTCATATCAATTGTTGAATTCATTGGTGTTTTTGCATCAACAATCATCTTAATTGCCATTTTATTACCCAGTGCAACGTTTGCACTTATATAGCTTGATTTAAGCACATTATCAGATATTGTACCTCTTAGTTTAATATCGCACTTAAGGTCGTCAATACTAATTCCCTCCGCCTCTAGGCTTAGCATATCATTTAGCATTGTTTTGAAATCAGGGTAAGACTTTGAAGCAGCAGAAATAATATCCATAGTTGTTACATTTAGAGAATAAGTGATACTATCTCCAGATACTACTTTTTGAAACTTAGTATCGCCAAAAAGGTCTTTTGCAATTGCAATAACCTTGTTTATCTCATTGTAGCTGTCTATTGTAAAACTGCCTTTACCCATTTGGAAAAGCAAATCAACAATGTCTTCAACACTTGTTCCCTTTGTGCTCATTGCCATAAGCTTTGAATAGTCCATTCCAATTGTACCCAGTGTTTTGCCCATATCTACAAGAAGATAAGCATTTTCGTTCAGCACCTTGCCATTAGAAAGCTTAATCTCATTACCTTTAAACGCATCACTCTTTGTGTAAACCTTGCCGGAAATCATATCCATAATAATTTCTTGCCTTATGTTTTGCTCAGGCATAATGCTATCTTCAGGTTTAACATTTGGTCCGCTAATTTTTCCCATCACCTTCATAATTTGGGTCATATTCGCAAAAGATGCATTTTGGTAGCCTGTCATTAGTATATTTGATGTTATGTCGGATTTTTCTTCGCCCATTGTTGTGCTAATAACCATTTTAAGATCTGCCGCTGTTTTGTAGTCTTTGGTCATATCCACGTTATTTTTCATAAGCTTATCCATCACGGAGAAGTTTTTTGAAACATTATCTTTAATTGCATTAATATCCATTATAAGAACAGTTGAGTTAATCCCATCAAAATCAACATAATATCCCAGTGCCTCCGCCATAAAACGTGCAGACACATATGTTCTTTGGGTTTTGCCATCAACAAATGGTGCAACGTCCATAGGAAGCATCTCGGTCTTTTCGCCCTTAACTACCTTAATTTCCTTGTCCCCTTCTTTAAAGGAGATTTTTGTGTCCCCAAGGGTTGCTCCAATTACAGAGGATTGCTCGTCATAAGTAACCTCTGCCTTAAGATGCTCCAAAACTGCCCTAAAAGGCACCATTGTTCTGTCGTTAATCACTTTAACAGGCGCATCTGCAAATGCAACATAATCGTTATTAACCATAACATCATAGCTCTTAGGTGCATCCGTGGCGCCAACAATCATAAATGTGCTTAATGCTGTTGCAGCAATTAGCCCAACTCCAATTTTTTTAGCAAACTTAATCATTACAATTTAACTCCTTTATTATTTTATACCTTATATCATACTTCTACTTATAATAAATGTCAATAAATTTATCCCTTCTAAAGTTTACCCAAGCATGCTATAATATTAATATTGGAGGTGTTATAATGAATTATAACGAGCTTAAAAAAACTTTTGAAAACAGGCGCTTTAAAACTTGCTTTTTCGAAACAAAAGAGGAAGCGGCACAATACCTTGTCCAAAACATTCAAGGAGAAAGCGTAGCCTTGGGTGGCTCTGTAACCCTTGCCCAAATGGGGATTTACAAACTCCTTGGCGAGAAGAACAGCATTGTAGCGCATGGCGTAATCCCCGGCGAAAACACCATTGCATTTGCAAGGGGCGCAAATGTTTATATCTCTAGCGTTAATGCACTTTCCAAATCAGGGGAGATTGTGAACATCGATGGCACGGGAAATCGTATTTCTATGATGGCGTATGGTCCTAAACGTCTTTACCTTGTTGTTGGCAAAAACAAAATTGTTGATACTTTGCAAGGCGCTATTGACAGGGCAAAAAACATTGCCGCACCATTAAACGCCCAGCGCTTAAAAAGGAACACTCCTTGCGCTATCAATGGGGATAAGTGCTACAACTGCGACTCCGCTGATAGGATTTGCAACGCAACCCTAATTCTTGAGCGTCCAACCTCACTCATAAGTGTGGAAATCATATTTGTTAACGAGAATATGGGTTATTGATTTTTTGAAACCCCTTTTATATGGCAAATTAACTAAATATTTTAGGTTTTTTCATTTAAAATAACTTAATGTTTAGCAATTGTGACAATTTTCCCGCAAAATTTATAGCTATAATGCAACTTGTATTGTTATTAACATTTTGTTAATATATTTATAGTTACGCAATAGATTAACAAAAACGAAAAATATGGAGGAATTTTATGAAGAAAATTTTATCTGCCTTACTTGCAATTATGATGATTACCACCATTTTTGCCGGTTGCTCAAAACCAGCACCTGCACCTGCACCTGCTCCAGCTCCAGGAGCGCCAGCACCAGCTCCTGCTCCTTCTCCTGAGAAAAAGTATGAGTGGACTATGGGTACTGCTTATGACCAAAAAGCACCACCAGCTGTTGCTGCTGCAAAATTTGCAGAGGATATGAATAAGGCTACTAACGGCAATGTTACTATCAACTTCCACACGAATAGTGCAATTGGTACCGAAAAAGACCAAATGATTGCTGTTGCTGCCGATGAGCTTGAGTTCACTTTGGGCGGCATGCTTTCCCTTGATATGTACGCTCCTGATTATGGTTTCTTCTCTGCTCCTTACTTATTTAAGGATATGGATCATCTTAAGAACCTTATTGATAGCGACATAGGTATTGCTATGAAGAAAAAGCTAACTGATGCTAACTTAAACCCAATCGGGCTTATGTACCGCGGTATTAGAAATACTTCCTCTAACACTCCAATCAACAGCCCTGACGACCTTAAGGGTATTAAAATCCGTATGACAGAGCTTCCTTCTTGGGTTGCTATCTGGGGTAAAGACGGTCTTGGCGGAACAACTATTCCAATACCTCTAGGCGAGCTTTACTCTGCACTTCAAACAGGCGTTGTTTCTGCATCTGAGGGCCCATACGAGCAACTTGCAAACAACAAATTCTACGAAGTTCAAAAATGCCTTGTTAACACAAAGCACGTTTACGAGTGGTGTGCACTTTATGTTAGTGAAAAGCTAAGAGCTTCCCTTTCTCCTGAGCTTCAAGCTACAATGGATAAGCTTGCAAAAGAAGATATGACAGACTACGGCTCTAAACTTGCTGAAGAAAAAGCAGAGGGCTTCCGTCAAGAGCTTCTAAAAGGCGGAATGCAAGAAGTAAATCCTGACATTGCTCCTTTCGGCGAAAAAGTTAAGAGCGTTTATGACAAATTCTTTAAAGAAGTTTGGACAGCATCAACTTATGAAGATGTAATGAAATACGCGAAATAACAACCAAAATAATCACAATTTTTTGGGGTACGATTTAACCGTACCCCTTTTTTAAAATATTTAAGGAGGAATTTTTGTGAAAGGCATTTTGCGTATACGCAATTCAGTAGACAAAGTCGTTGAAATAATCACAGGTTGCCTTATGGCAGGCATTGCAATTATGATTTTTGTGCAAGTAGTTAGCCGCGCGCTAAACATAGGCTTGCAATGGACAGAGGAGCTCTCTCGCTTTTCCTACGTTGCTATAACCTTTTTGGGTAGCGTTGTTGCTGTTTCAAAGGGCAGACACATAACAATAACAATATTCTTAGATCTTATGCCAAAGTGGCTAAGGAAAATTACAGACATTATTATATACATGCTTATGTGTGCATTTGCTTGTGCATGCACATACGGAACATATATGATAACCCTTTCTTCTAAGGGAATCCGCTCCAACTCTCTTGCATGGTTCCAACTTAACTACATAAATTATGTGGTTCTGATTGGTTGCGCACTTATGGCACTTTCCTATGCCATTAATATTCTAGAAAATTTATTTGCTAAGGAGGAAGTCCTATGAATTTACGTATTTTTTTAGTTGTCCTTGTTTGCTTCTTCCTTTCAGGTGTGCCTGTTGCTTTCAGCCTTGGTATCACCTCGGTTTGGCTAATGTTTGCCGGAAATGGCATAAAATGGGCTTCAATTACGCAGCAAATGATTGGTGGAGTTAACGCTTTTACTTTGCTTGCTGTTCCACTGTTTCTGCTTGCCGGCAAGGTTATGAACGAAAGCGGCACGACGGACAAGCTATTTAACTTTGCAAGAATTTTGGTTGGCTGGCTACCCGGTGGTCTTGGTCACGTTAACATTGTTGCATCTGTTATTTTTGCCGGAATGAGCGGAACCGCCGTTTCCGATGCAAGTGGTCTTGGGCTTATTGAAATTAAAGCGATGAACGATGCAGGGTTTGATAATGATTTTGCGTGCTCTATAACCGCAGCTTCCTCGACTGTAGGTCCCATTATTCCGCCGTCACTTCCACTGGTTGTTTATGGCACAATGAGCGGCGCCTCCGTTGGCGCACTTTTTGTTGCGGGTATTTTGCCCGGTCTTTTAATGGCTGTTATTATGATGGCTGTGGTTACCTACTTTTCACTCAAGCGTCAGTACCCTCGTGAGAAGTTCCCAACACTGCACGAAACTTTTGTTGGATTCGTTCAAGGCTTTTTGCCACTTATGGCTCCTGTTATTATTCTGCTTGGCATTTACACAGGGCTGTTCACACCAACCGAGGCCGCTGCAATCGTTGTGTTCTACTCCTTATTTTTGGGTATGGTGGTTTACCGCGAATTAACAATCAAAAAGCTGTGGGAGATTTTGATTGAAACAGTTAGTGATGCCGCAACAATCGGTCTTATCGTTGCAGGCGCAACCCTTTATGGCAGTGTTATAATCAAAGCGATGATTCCACAAACACTCCTTAAACTTGTTACTGCATCAATCACCGAACAATGGGTTCTGCTCCTTGTTATCAACATATTCCTTTTGATTGTTGGTATGTTCTTGGAGACAACATCTGCAATCACAATCCTAATTCCACTAATGCTTCCACTGCTTGTTGCTATGGATGTTAACCTTGTTCACTTTGGAATTATTCTTGTGCTTAACCTTATGATTGGCGTTCTGACACCACCATTTGGCATTGTTCTTTTCGTTACATCACGGATTGGTAATATCTCCATCGGCAAGCTTTCCAAAGCGTTGCTTCCTTGGATTGCGGCGCTACTGTTTGCGCTAATGCTGGTAACTTATATACCGCAAATTTCGCTAATTGTTCCTCAAATGATGGGGCTTTCCATCACTTAGCATTGACCAATTCAAAATATGGTGCTATAATTAAATGTGGACGGGTTTACCGTCTACATTTTTTGTTTTAACAGTTGGAGGAAATAAATGATAACAGTTTCAAACCTTAGCCTTAACTTTAATGGGCAAAACCTTTTTACCAATGTAGATTTAAAATTTACAGGAGGGAATTGCTATGGTGTTATCGGAGCTAACGGCGCCGGTAAATCCACATTCTTACGCATTTTATCCGGTGCATTGGATCCATCAAAGGGTGATGTAATAATTGACCCCAAAACCAGAATGTCTGTTCTTAAGCAGGATCACTACGAGTACGACGAATATACTGTTTTGGATACTATTATAATGGGCAACCCACGCCTTTATGCCATTGGCAAGGAGAAGGACGCTCTTTACTCAAAAGAGGATTTTACCGCTGAGGACGGCATTAAAGCTTCCGAGCTTGAGGGTGAGTTTGCCGAGCTAAACGGATGGGAAAGCGAGAGCGATGCCTCCCGCCTCATTCAAGGTTTGGGGCTTAGTGTTGATTTGCTTCATTCACAAATGAGCTCACTAACAGGTGGCGAGAAGGTTAAGGTTCTTCTTGCGCAAGCACTTTTTGGCAACCCTGAAATACTCCTTATGGACGAGCCTACCAACCATTTGGACATCAAAGCGACCACATGGTTAGAAGGATTTTTGCAAGATTATATTGGTACCGTTATCGTTGTTTCCCATGATAGGCATTTCCTTAACAACGTGTGTACCCATATTGTTGATATTGACTACACAAAAATCAAAATGTATGTTGGTAACTACGATTTTTGGTATGAGTCCAGCCAGCTAATTAACCGACTCATTCGCGACCAGAACAAGAAAAACGAGGATAAAATTAAGGAACTTCAAAGCTTTATCCAACGTTTCTCTGCTAATAAATCAAAATCAAAGCAGGCAACCTCTCGTCGTAAGCTGATTGATAAGCTAACAATTGATGAGATGCCACAATCTACCCGCCGATACCCATTCGTTGGCTTCACAATGGATAGGGAGGCAGGAAAGGATATCTTGCGTGTTGATGGCATAAGCAAAACAATTGACGGTGTTAAAGTGCTAAACAACGTTTCCTTTACCCTTAATAAGGGTGAAAAGGTTGCGTTTGTTGGGGATAATGAAATTGCAAACACCACACTATTTAAAATTTTGGCTGGGGAGCTTGAGCCGGACGAGGGCACCTTCAAGTGGGGTGTTTCCACCTCTCAATCCTACTTCCCTAAGGATAATAGTGAGTATTTTAACGAGTGCGAATTCTCTATCATCGATTGGCTAAGGCAATACACACGCGACTTCTCCGAGAGCTATTTAAGGGGCTTCTTGGGCAAGATGCTCTTCTCCGGTGATGATGTTCTAAAAGACGTTCGTGTTCTATCGGGTGGAGAGAAGGTTCGCTGTATGCTTTCTCGTATGATGATGAGCGGCGCCAATGTGCTTATGCTTGATGAGCCAACTAACCATTTGGATTTGGAGAGTATTACTGCTCTAAACAATGGGCTTATTGACTTTAAAGGCAACATTTTGTTCACTTCACATGACCATCAGTTTGTGCAAACAATAGCGGATAGAATTATAGAGATAACCGAAGATGGACTTATTGATAAAATCGGTACATTTGATGAATATTTGGAAATTAACTAAAATTATACTTTTGGGCTGGTGTGAAAACATCAGCCTTTTTTCTGCCTACTTATCAAAACTATATTATAGTAATGACCTTATTATCCCTCTCCCCACACACAAAATAAATATTTTAACGGCCTATTGACCATAAAAAAGATTAGTGATATAATCAATGTAAACGATTGCACAAACGATTACAGAGAGGGGTTTTTTATTGTGGAAAGTGGAAAAATTATAATTAATGGTATGGAAGTAAGAACATATTCCTACAACACTGTTGTTGTTGGCAGCGGCGCGGCGGCGCTTTCTTGTGCGAATAATCTTTACAAATTACGCCAGCGGGATGTATGCGTGGTTACGGAGGGTATGCTTATGGGTACCTCCCGCAACACAGGCAGCGACAAGCAAACATACTACAAGCTTACAACAAGCGGGCAAGAGGAGGACAGCGTTTATAAAATGGCGTCCACCCTTTTCTCCGGTGGTGCTATGGACGGCGATATTGCCCTTTGCGAAGCCGCTATGTCCACTAAAGCATTTTATAACCTTGTGGATATCGGCGTGCCATTCCCACACAATGCCTTTTTTGAGTATGTGGGCTACAAAACTGACCACGACCCTTGCAAGCGTGGCACAAGTGCAGGTCCTCTAACTTCTAAATTTATGACTGAGTGCTTGCAACGTGAAGTGGAAGATAAAAATATTAAAATTTTTGATTTTTTCCAAGTTATTGAAATTTTAACACATAACGAAAAGGCTGTTGGTATTTTGTGTTTAGACCTTAAAAACAAGGAAGATGCCAATTTGCGCTACACTCTCTTTTCTGCAACAAACATTGTTTATGCAACAGGCGGAGAGGCAGGCATCTATAAAACCTCTGTTTATCCCCACTCCCAAACCGGCGGAACGGGTGTTGCACTGCGCGCAGGTGCAATTGCCAAAAACCTAACCGAATGGCAATATGGCATTGCCTCCAAAAAATTCCGTTGGAACTTGTCGGGAACATATCAGCAAGTTATTCCCACCTACTTTTCCACTGACCAAAATGGCGGAGACGAGCGTGAATTTTTAAACGACTATTTTGAAAGCACACAGAAAATGCTAACCGCAATCTTCCTAAAGGGATACCAATGGCCGTTTGACCCTCGCAAAATCAGCAATTGCGGCTCATCACTCATTGATATTTTGGTGTATAACGAAACGGCTATTAAGGGCAGACGTGTGTTTTTGGACTACAGGCGCAACCCAACAGGCTTTTCTTTTGATAATTTGGAGAGTGAATGCTATGACTACCTTAAAAACTCAAACGCTCTGCTTGATACACCAATTGACCGTCTTAACCATATGAACTCCCCCGCTATCGCCCTTTATAGTCGTAATAATATTGACTTATTCACCCAGCCGCTCGAGATTGGTGTGTGCGCACAGCACAATAACGGAGGGCTTAGCGGTAATATGTGGTGGGAGAGCAACATAAAAAACCTCTTCCCTATTGGTGAAGTTAATGGCACACACGGAGTTTACCGCCCTGGTGGTAGTGCCCTTAACTCAGGTCAGGTTGGTGCGCTACGTGCCGGTGCGTATATTGCGCAAAATAACACCTCTCCCCCACTTTCAACAACGGAGGTTGCCACGCTTTGCAAAAATGTAATCTCATGTGCTATTGGATTTGGAGAGGGGGCAATATCTTCTCAAAATTCCCCTCTTAATATGAAAAAGCAGCGTGATATTTTTGGAGAGCGTATGAGCAAATATGGCGCACACATTCGCTCCAAGCCACTTATTGAAAAAGCTATTACGGAGGCAGAGGAGCAACTTTCCAACCTTTGCGATGCTTGTGTGCCAACAGGTGATTTGGGCGCTCTTTACAAAAACAGAGATCTCCTTGTAAGCCAGATAACATACCTAAATGCAATGCTAAACTACATTGAGTTTGGGGGAAAAAGCCGTGGCTCCTTCCTTGTTTATGACGAGCTTGGCACAAAGGACCATGACGATTTAGAAGATTTGTTCACCCACTCTTTAGAGGACGGCGCACTATCAAATAAAATTCAAGAGGTTAGATATTCAAACGGTGATGTTCACATAAACTGGCGTGATGTTAGACCGTTGCCAGAAGATAACAACTGGTTTGAGAACGTTTGGAGGGACTACCTTGACAAAAAAATTATTAAGTAGGTGATTTTTATGGCAACAATAAAAGACGTTGCCCTTTTGGCTAATGTTTCCACCGCCACCGTTTCTCGGGCGCTCTCTAGCAAGGTTACGGTGGACAGTGCAACAAAGGCACGTGTGCTTGCGGCTGTTAAGGAGCTTAACTATACCCCAAACCTTATGGCACGTGGGCTTAAGGACGGAAAATCCAAAACCTTTGGTTTAATATTACCCGATATCTCCAACCTTTATTACCCCAAAATTGCAAAAAGCATTGGCAAGTATGCAAGCGAGCAGGGTTACTCCATAATCCTTTGCAACACAAATGAAAGTGTGGAGGAGGAAAAAAAGCAGCTGCAAACCCTTAAAAACAGGCAGGTGGACGGGATAATTTGCCTTAACACCGGGGAAGATATAAGCCATTTTTTAAATCTAATTAACGACGGTGTTCCTTTTACCATGGTAAACCGACTTTTTAATGACGATATAAATTGCATAACATCAGATAATAGGTATGGTGCCTCCCAAATGGTAACCCACCTTATAAAAAACGGCCACAAAAAAATCGCTTGTCTATTTCGCAGCTTTACAAACCAAATTTATAAGGAGCGGTTTGAGGGGTGCGAAAAAACTCTTAATGACAATAATATTTTAGATTTTGAAAAGTACTTTGCTTACGATGTGAACACAATTGAAGACGCATTTAACGCAACCCTTGCCCTTTTGCGTGGTGATAATCCCCCCACTGCCATTTTTGCATCGACGGATATGATGACAATAGGGATATACAGCGCAATAAACTGCGAGGGGCTAACCATACCAAACGATATTTCAGTTGTGGGTTACGACAATATCCAAATTTCAAATATGATGATTCCGCCACTTACCACCTTCCACCAAAGTGTTGATGAAATTGGCAAGCGTGCGATAGACAACCTTATTTCCCAAATAAATGGGGAGAAAAAGGTGGAAAAAACGATACTAAAAGGCGAAGTTTTGGAAAGAAAATCGGTTAAAAACATAGGAGGAAAATATGAGTAAATTTATGACAGCGAAAGAGGCGGTTAGCCGTATCAAGGACGGTTCCAGCATTGCGATAAGCGGAAATGGTGGCGGAATTTTGGAGCCAAACGTTATTTTTGAGGCTGTGGAGCAGCGTTTTTTGGAAACCGGTAGTCCCAACAACCTAACCCTTATCCACTCTGCGGGCATTGGCGATAAGGACAAAGGGGGAATTTCCCGATTTGCTCACGAAAAGATGACAAAGCGTGTAATCGGTGGCCACTGGGGATGGTCACCCGCTATGCAAAAGCTTTCTAACGAGAATAAAATTGAGGCGTATAACCTACCACAAGGGGTAATTGTTTCCCAATACCGAGAAATTGCGGCAAAGCGTGTAGGGATAATCTCGCAAACCGGGCTTAAAACATATGTTGACCCACGTATTTCAGGTGGCAAACTAAACGATATAACAAAAGAGGACATTGTGGAGCTTATTGAAATGGACGGAAAAGAGTGGCTGCGCTACAAGCCATACCCTGTAACCGTTGCAATAATCCGTGGCACAATTGCGGACGAAAAGGGCAACATCTCTATGGAGCAGGAGCCTGCAATTTTGGAGGCAACAGCAATGGCGCAAGCGGCGCACAACAGCGGTGGGCTTGTAATTGCGCAAGTTAAATATGGTGCAAAGGCAGGTACCCTTGACCCTAAGCTTGTTAAAATCCCGGGGATTTTGGTTGACTGCGTGGTTGTGTGTGGCGAGCAACAGCAAACAATTTGTGGTGAGTTCAACCCCGTTCTTACCGGTCACGTTAAAATGCCACTTGGCAATATGCAAAATCTGCCCCTTGACCAACGCAAGATTGTTGCACGCCGTGCCGCAATGGAGCTTAGCGGTTCTTCCATCATAAACCTTGGGTTTGGTATGCCCGACGGTGTGGCTGTTGTTGCGAACGAGGAAGGCATAAACAAAACCCTTGAGATGACAATTGAGCAAGGTATTGTTGGGGGTATCCCCGCCGGTGGCGCAATTTTTGGCGTTGCATACAACCCAGATGCAATTATTGATGCTCCAACCCAGTTTGATTTTTACAGCGGCGGCGGGCTTGATTTGACTTGCCTAGGCCTTGCGCAAGCGGACGGGTTTGGCAACGTTAACGTAAGCAAGTTTGGCACAACCATTGCAGGGTGTGGCGGGTTTATTGACATATCTCAAGGAGCAAAAACGTGCATTTTCTGCGGAACATTTACAACAGCGGGTCTTAAAACAAAGGTTGAAGACGGCGCTCTCCACATCATACAAGAGGGCAAGGTTAAAAAGTTCCTTAAAAACGTTGAGCATATCACATTTAGCGGTGACTACGCACGTGAAAACGGGCAAAAGGTGCTGTACATAACAGAACGCTGTGTGTTCCACATGACAAAAGAGGGGCTTGTGCTATCCGAAATTGCCCCAGGGGTTGATTTGCAAAAGGATATTCTTGACCAAATGGATTTTGTGCCCCTTATGCCAACCCCGCCAAAGCTAATGGATGCTCGAATTTTTATAGATGAAGTGATGGGATTATAGGAGGAAATTTATGGACGGAATTATTTTAGAAAAAGTTGGAAGTGTTGCACTTTTAACAGTTGATATCCCCCAAACAAGGAATGCTCTTAGCGTGCCAATCGTCCTATATATGCAAACCCTTATTGATGAGATTGCAAAGGACAAAGATGTGCGAGCTCTTATCATCACAGGTGGTGGGGAAAAATCCTTCATCGCTGGGGCGGACATCGGACGGCTTGCACAAATGACCCCTGAGGACAGCAGATACTCAATCGAGGTGGGGCATAAGCTATTCTCAACAATCGAGCAATTACCCTTCCCCACCATTGCTGCGGTTAACGGCTACTGCCTTGGCGGTGGCTTAGAGATTGCAATGTGCTGCGATATCCGCATATGCTCCGCCAATGCAAAGTTTGCGCTGCCGGAAATCAAAATTGGTATGATTCCAGGGTGGGGTGGCACGCTACGCCTGCCACGTCTGATTGGGGAGAGCAGAGCAAAATATATGATTTTGACAGGTAAGATGCTAACATCAAGCGAGGCGCTAAACTGTGGTCTGATTAGTGAAACTTATGAAAGCGTTGCCGAGCTTAGGGAAAAGGCGATGGAGATGGCAACAACCCTTGCATCTTATGCGCCAATCACAATGAAGGCGGATAAGGCTATGATTTACGACAGCTTTGGCAAGACCCCAACCGAGATTGCCCAGCGTGACGCAATGACACTTGCCTATATTTTTACCACAAAGGACGCTTTTGAGGGGCTAAATGCATTCCTTGAAAAACGCAGTCCAAATTATAAGGGGGAATAATAATGAAAAAAGTTAACATTTTTGATATTGAAGGAACAGAGTTCCCTGCAGGACGCAGAACAAGAGTTGTACTCGGGGAAAATGGTGCAATTAATGGTGATTACTTCTGCCAAGGGTATGTTGTGATTTACAAGGGAGGAAGCGTCCCACTGCACGACCACATAACAGTTGAATCATACACAATTATAAAGGGCAAGGGTGAGATGACGGTTGGCGAAGAAACGGAAGGGGTTAAAGAGGGTGACGTTATTTATATGGACGCAAATGTGCCCCACTCCCTTAAAAATACAGGTGACGACGATTTGCATATGATGTTTGTTTATGCCCCAAAGATGGTTGCAGACCACTGGGCACAAGAAACAGCGGGCACACTAAAATAATAAAGGAGAGAAAGTAATGACATCAAAAGAGCTAGTTCTAAGGCAGTTTAAAAGCGACCTTATACCCGAGGAGTTCCAAATTCCCGAGCTTAAGGAAAATGAAGTTTTAGTTAAAATAACCGCCGCCGGCGTATGCGGTAGCGATGTTCATATGTGGCAAGGGGAAGACCCACGAACTCCACTCCCTGTTATTTTAGGGCATGAGGGTATCGGGCAAATTGTATCAATGAAAAACCCTCTTAAATCGGTACATGGTGAGGATTTGAAGGAGGGCGACGCTATCCTTTGGAACAGAGGTCGCTCGTGTGGCAAGTGCTACTTTTGCACAGTTTTGAAAGAGCCATCCCTTTGCCCAACACGCAAGGTTTACGGCATTAACCGTTCATGCAACGATGAGCCACACCTAACAGGGTGCTACGGTGAATATATAATTTTGGTTGACGGTATTGACATTTTCAAGGTAAAAGATGGCGTTGACCACAGTGTTTTGGTAACAGCATGCTGTTCGGGTGCAACAATGTGCCACGGTTTCCAAATGGTGCGCCCACGCATTGGGGATACTGTTGTTGTTCAAGGGGTTGGCCCCCTTGGAATGTTTGGTGTGGCACTTGCAAAGGCAAGTGGCGCTTCCCAAATTATTGTTATTGAGCCGTCACAAACTCGCCTTGATTTAAGCACACATTTTGGTGCAACAACCCTGCTAAACAGTGAAACTACATCCGCTGAGGAGCGCCTTGAAATTATCAAGGATTTAACATATGGCAGAGGTGCCGACTTCGTTGTGGAGGCAGTTGGAACAGCAGATTCGCTAAAAGAAGGTGTTACCCTTAACCGTATTGGCGGAACTTACCTTTCTGCTGGATTTGGTCAACCTTTGGGGGATATTGCGTTCGACGGTTTCCATCACCTTGTTCGCCGCAACATTAAAATGCAAGGTGCTTGGGTTAGCGATACCTCCCACACATATGAAGCAATGCAGCTGATTTATAGCGATCCTGCTCTTTTCTCCAAAATAATTACACACCGCTTTGCCCTTGATGATGCAAACGATGCACTAAAGGCAATGCACAGCAGAGAGGCACTAAAGGCAGTTTTGTTGCCATAGGGAATAAAAAAAAGGCACCAACTTAATTGTTGGTGCCTTTTTATTCTAGCTTACGTATCCCTGCGCCTTTGCCCACTCCCGCCACTTTGCATAGGACGGTCTAACCGGGTCAATTATATCGTACGATGGCAAAATATCTAGCAATCGCTTATCCCTAAGGGCGATACCATCAACATTTCGTCTGCCTTGGATAACATAAGAATCCCCATAGGTGATGTTGCTCTTGTTGGAAACGGTGCACATCATACCAAAACCCTTTGCCTTAAGGTGGGCAAACTTCTCCCCATCAACGGGAACGCCCTGGCCAAACGGGTAAATATAAGTGCTTGTAGGGCCAATAATCGGTAGCACCTCTTTACACCATCTATTCGTATCCGAAACGAAAAGCTCCAAAGTTATATCATTCGACCAGCGATGCCCTTGGCTATGGCTGGCAAAATTCCACCCTGTTTCCTTAAGGCGGTTAACAACCGCTATCGCCTCTGCCTTTTCCTTTTCATAATCCGGCCAGGTTGGCTCATCTGTTCTATACCCCAGCACTCCCGCATAGCCTGTAACCGCCAATGTTCCCTTTGCGCCCGCAATTGCAGAATCGGGGTAATCATTCACAAACTTATCCAAAATTGGCACAATTTCATTATCCTTGGAGTAATTATCCATACCCTTCATATCCTTTGAGTATGTTTGAACGTTACCATCTGCATCCAAAACAAGCTTGAAAACCTGCCCATCCTGTTTCATATACTCGTAATAGTTAATGTCATCCACCGAAATGATGTATGGCTTTTTGCCCGCCGGCAAGTATAAATCAGGCTTTACAACCTTTATCACACCACCATTTGCATCAAATTCCGGCTTATAAAGCATATTAATATCAATCAGCACGTAGTCGTTATCATACATTGTTTTTATTGTTTTTTCAAACTCTGGGATTGTTGTCATATAGTCATCTTGACCCTTTGAGCCAAATCCGCCGTTAAACGCACGCTCTGGGTAAGCAATTAGGGGGTGGAAGAAAATATGCTCCGCCTTGCCCTCAAACTTAACCAAATCAGTTACTGAAAACTCTAGGTTTTTGGTACGTGGGTCGTTTGGCAAAATCTTTTTAAGTGCTTCAATCGACTCCTTTGCACCTTCGTAATCACCCTTTAAAATAAGTGCACGTGCACTTGCAATGTATTCCTCGGCAGAGGCACCGCCAAGAGCTAAAATATTCGCCCTTGCCTCCTCCACCTTGTAAACACCTAGTGTAAGGCACTTGTTAAAGCTTTCAATCGCTTCCTCTGCCTTGTTTTCCTTCATAAGCTTTTCGCCCATGTTAAAGCTTGCAATCGCCTGAGAAATGTTTGCATTAAGGGTGGAATACTCATTATATTGCGCTTTAAAGTGCGGAACTGACTTTATGTACGAAAGCTCCTTCTCCAGCTGTTTGGTATCCACTTCGCCTATTTTTGCCCCCTCCAGCTGTTTTTCAAAATAGCTTATTACAAAGGCATTAATCCGGGTTTTTTGCTCGTTATCCAATTTATCGCTATAAAGATTTGCAACACTTTGGATATCCTTTTTTTCCATCACCTTATCAAACCTTGCTCCTACATTGCCAAAATAGTTAAGCATGAACAAAAATGCGGCACACATTAATATGGAAGTTAAAATACCAATAACAACCATTGTTTTCTTGCTTTTTTTAGGTTTTGCCCTTACTCTGCTTCTTGCTCTAGTTGCTTCTGCCATAAAATGCTCCATTCCGCCTCTTCGCATAGGCATAAATATTATTTTAACTTGCTCTTACCACACGAAGCATCGTAAGGATAAGAGCCTTTTGCACATTTTGTTCAGTTGCGAGCGTGCAGCTAGTTACACTGTTTATCTCCCCGTGAGTAAAATCACAAGGTAATCTTCACGCTGTTGCCCTTATTTATTTTTGACTTAAGTATGTATAAAAAGGTTTCAAAATTAACATTTTATTTAGATTATTTACAAAAAATGTGGTATACTCTATTCATATATATAAATTATACTATACTATTTTATGGAGGGCAACAGCATAATGGAAAATTCGCCAAAAAAACAACCAATATACACCCTGGGAGAGGAAGTTTTCAACTCTGTTACACATGCTATAGGCGTGTTTTTTGCAGTTTCCGGGCTAACGGTTATGATAGTTTTTTCCGCCCTTTATGGCGACGGATATGCCCTTGCAAGCTCCATTGTTTATGGAGTTACTATGTTTGTGCTTTATCTTATGTCAACCCTTTACCATTCCTTTACCCACCACAAGGTTAAAAAGGTATTTCGTGTTTTGGACCACTGCTCAATATTTATGCTAATTGCCGGCACATACACCCCATTTTGCCTTATAACACTTAGA
>CAZMCJ010000013.1:18604-20023 GCA_964564795.1 uncultured Eubacteriales bacterium
CAATGAGGGAATACCACTTTTTTTAGCAATTTGGGGGGTTGCAATCTTTGGAATTGTGTTAAATATTATAAGTATTGAAAAATACAAAAAACTTTCCCTAATATGTTACCTTGCCATGGGGTGGGCAATTGTATTTACACTCAAGCCCCTTATTGCACTTCTTCACCCTAACGGTCTTTTGCTGCTTGTTATAGGTGGCGCGCTCTACACCTTTGGCGTTATCTTCTACGTTGCAAAAAAGTACAGATATATGCACTCAATTTGGCATATGTTTGTTTTGGCTGGCACCGTTGTTCACTATTTTTCAATCTTGATTTACGTGCTGCCAATCACTTTTTAAGTTGACTTTAACCCTCTAAAGGGATATAATTTTATTAATAAATTTAAAAGGATTGATAACTATGTTTCACACACTAAACGCAAAGCGGATTGTAATAAAGGTTGGCACATCAACCATTACCCACAAAACAGGCAAGATAAACCTAAGGCAGATTGACGGAATTGCAAAAACCCTTACAGACCTTATGAACAGCGGGAAAGAGGTTGTTTTGGTAACCTCCGGTGCCGGGGCTGTTGGGCGCAGCAAAATGAAGATGACAGAGAGACCAAAGGAAATTTGTGTTAAGCAAGCAGTAGCCGCAATTGGCCAATGCGAGCTTATGTACATATACGACAAGGCTTTTTCCGAGTTTGGGCAAACAACCGCACAAATCCTTCTAACTAAGGACATTGTGGATGATGCAAAGAGCAAGGAAAATGTTATAAACACCTTTGAAACGCTAATTAAAATGGGTGTTATCCCCATTGTTAACGAGAACGACACCGTATCCTACGACGAGATTGAGTTTGGCGATAACGACTCTCTTTCCGCCGTTGTTGCCACCCTTATTGAGGCAGATACCCTTGTGTTGCTTTCCGATGTTGATGGACTCTATAGCAAAAACCCAAGCGAGGAGGGTGCTAAGCTTATCCCTGTTGTATATAAAATTGACGACCACATAAGGGGCATTGCAGGGGGTAGTTCCAGCGCCGTTGGTACCGGAGGAATGATTACGAAAATCCACGCAGGGGAGATTGCAAACAATGCGGGCATTGATATGCTTATTGCAAATGGCGAAAACCCGTCAATCCTTTACGATATTTTTGATGGCAAGAGTGTTGGCACTATTTTTTTAGCAAAGGAGAAAACTAATGACTAGTGTTAAAGAAATTGCTGCCCTTGCGAAGGAGCAGCTTGGCGCTTTGGGCAAACTTTCTACCGCCCAAAAAAACAATGCAATTTTAAAAATTGCAGATAATTTAATAAAATACGAGAGCGAAATTATTGCAGAGAATAAAAAGGATTTAGATAATGCTCTTTCAGGCGGTATGGCAAAGGGAATGGTTGACCGCCTGACCCTAACCCCCTCACGCATAGCA
>CAZMCJ010000014.1:0-16271 GCA_964564795.1 uncultured Eubacteriales bacterium
CCTATGACAAAATCAAAGCACTTGAACTTCTTGGGAAACACATTGGAATGTTCAGTGATAGGTTGAAGGTTGAAGGTGCAATCCCTATTGTCATATCTGATGATTTGGGTGAAGAAGATGATGAATAATAACAGGTTAGTAACACAATTGTTGATATATCCTGTAAAATCAATACTTTGTATTTATTACACCACATCTTTTAAATTTTATTATATGGGTTTGGGAGTGAGATTTAAAAATTAACTCGGTACGTAAGGAACAATGGGCATTTTTCAGTTTATTATATTGTGTTTTAGACGCAAAAAAACCTACTCTTTAGAGTAGGTCAAAAGCCCTAAGTTAAGCCATTAGGAGGCAATTTGGTGCGGGTGAAAGGACTTGAACCTTCACGTCGGTTGACACTAGAACCTAAATCTAGCGCGTCTGCCAATTCCGCCACACCCGCATATGGTGTGTGTTTCCTTAACGCTAGTACATAATAACACATACATATTGATGTGTCAATACTTTTTCTGAAAAAAGTTTTTAATTTTTTAAAAGTCCATCGTGGGAGTTTTGTGTGGACTTGACAAGGTGATTTTGGTATAATTATTACAACAAAATAAAGTGGGGGAATAGTGTGGATACGTTAAAGATGAAAAGGGAAGTTTTGGAGTTTTCCAAACTTGCCTACAAACAAAAGTTGTTTGCAGGCACAAGTGGTAATCTTAGTGTTTATGATAGGGTAAGTGGGCTGGTTGCAATAACTCCAACCTCAATATCGTATGATTCGATGGAGCTTGATGATATTGTTATAATAAATATGGAGGGTGAGTTTGAAAAAGGGGGTAGACGGCCCTCCTCCGAGTGGCAGATGCATTTGGAGATTTACAAAAGGTGCGATGACGTGAATGCAGTTGTCCATACTCATTCACCATATGCAACGGCGTTTGCTGTTACGCACAAAAAAATTCCAGTGATATTAATAGAGATGATGTTTTTTTTGCTAGGTGATGTTCGGGTTGTAAAATATGCGCCACCGGGAAGTGTTATGCTGGGTGAAGAAGCAGCGCAGTCACTTAAAGGGAGAAGGGCTTGTTTGCTTGCTAACCACGGCGTTGTGGCTGTGGGTGCAGATTTGGAAAGTGCCCACCTTGCGGCAACATATGTGGAAGATGGGGCTAAAATTTATATAAACGCAAAGGCGCTAGGGGAACCTAAGGAGATTGAAATTACAGAGCAAAATGCAATCCGCCGGAAGATGGGGATTGAGGAAGAAAGGGAGTAAAAAATTGTGATTAGAGCAGATAAAGACTTGGCATTTATGTTGAGGTATGAAAATGTTGCGTGGTACGAGGATGGGAAAGTGCGTATTTTGGATAGGCGAATTTACCCAATAGAAACACGCTTTGTAACGTGCGAAAACCACATTGAGGTTGCAAGGGCTATTACAGATATGGTAACACAAAGTGGTGGCCCATACACAGCTGCGGCAATGGGAATGGCGCTGGCAGCATATGAATGTAGGAATAAAGGTGAGGTTGAAATTAAAGATTACCTTGAAAAAGCAGCATATACTTTATCACATGCCCGCCCAACAACAGTTGCAAAGATGAAGAAAACTGTGGATAGCTGCCTTGAGGCGGCAAATATTGCAATGGCAGAGGGTAAAAATGTTGTTGATGCTGTTTTCACACGTGCGATTGAGGACCTAAACAAAAAGTATGAGCGTATTGAGCAAACCGGAATTGTTTTGGCAAGGCAGTTTCCTAAAAACGGTACAGTTATGACGCAATGCTTTGGAGAAACAATAATTGGAATGATGCTAAGAGCGTGCAGGAATAGTGGCAACGAAATAAAGGTGATTTGCCCAGAAACAAGGCCATACTTTCAAGGCGCAAGGTTGACGGCGAGCTGTGTGTGCGATATGGGGTTTGATGTTACTGTAATCACCGACAATATGCCTGCATACGTTATTGGCAAGAAGAATGTAGACGTTTTCACCTCTGCGGCTGATGTAATAAGTATGGACGGTTATGTTGTAAATAAAGTGGGAACATTCCAGATTGCCCTTGCCGCACACCACTATGGAGTGCCGTATTTTGTAACGGGAACCCCTAACGATGACCACCCAACTATTGACACAGTTACAATTGAGGAACGGGACCCACATCTGGCAATGGACGCACTAGGTGTTAAGACCACAATGGAGGGAGTTAAGGGGTATTACCCAGCGTTTGACATCACTCCGCCACACTTATGCAGTGGTGTGGTTACTAATAAAGGCATTTATTCACCATTTGACTTACAAAGCTACTTTAAAAAATAATTATATAAAATAACGTTGGATACAAAGGAAAAAAGCTGGTGTAATATTACACCAGCTTTTTTAATATCACAAACTTTCACCTTTATTGTTGATTAATTTTTCAATAAATTTTGTTTTATCAACAATAAAGCGCTCATGTGTGCCTTCGCCAATTTTACTCTTTTCGTCAAAAACAGAAAGTGTGAAAACAAGGCGTTTCCTATCCACCTCTGTCAAAATACTTTCACAATAAATGTTAACACCTGGTAAGCTTGGAGAAATATGACTAATATTCACCTTTGTACCTACTGTTGTTTGCCCGGAATCTAGGTATGGCGCAACGCATTCCTTGCTGGTATTTTCCATTAAAGCAATCATTGACGGAGTGGCATATACATTTAGGGTGCCACTACCAATTTGTTTTGCACATTTTTCTAGTGTAACAATCTCATACATCTTATGTTTCAAACCAATTTTTAAATCCACATATGTCAACCTCCTTTTAATAAAACTTATTTTACTACATTTTACTCATTTGTCAAGGAAAATTTGTATATTTTACACAAATATTACAAAATATTAAGATTTATCACTAGAAGAGAAGATAAGTGAAAAGATGTAACCAAAAAAAATTGCCCCTGCAATGCCGCCAGCTGTTGCCGTTATCCCTCCCGTGAAAGCACCGAACAGACCCGTCTCCTCAACCCCTTTAATTGCGCCTTTTGCAAGTGAATAGCCAAATCCTGTTAGTGGAACAGTGGCACCGGCACCGCCAAACTCCACAAGTGGACCATACAGTCCAACGGCAGTTAACAAAACACCAAGGGAAACAAAAGCAACCAAAATACGCGCGGGAGTTAGCTTTGTCTTATCAATCAAAATTTGTCCGATTACACATATTCCACCGCCAACAACAAATGCTTTTAAATATTCCATTTTATCTCTCCTACTTAATTTTTTATTATTATTGATTTTTGTTTGACCTTTTATTCATTTCATACTATTATTAATATTGATACGAAATTTTGGAGGGAAAAATATGCAACAACTTATAATAGCAGTGCCACTGATTTTTATAGCGGGATTTATTGATGCAATTGCAGGCGGTGGAGGTTTGATTTCGTTGCCAACATTTTACTTGATTGGTTTGCCGCCACATATTGCAATGGGCACAAATAAATTCTCGGCATCTATGGGAACAATTGTTGCAACTATTCAATACATAAAGGGCAAATATATAAAAAAAGAAATTATTTTAACATCTGTTGTAACTGCACTAATCGGTGCGTATTTGGGTAGTCGGCTTGCTCTTTTTATTGACGAGATTTACCTTAAATATATTATGATAGTCCTAGTTCCGCTCCTTGGAATTTTTGTGATAACCCGAAAAGGGTTTTTAGAGGGTGAGAAAGAGGAGCTGGATATAAAAAAAGCCAACCTCCTAAGTGGAATATTCTCTTTTTTTATTGGCGGGTACGATGGATTTTTCGGCCCGGGAACAGGCGTTTTTTTGATGATTGCATACACATCGGTAATAGGGCTTAACGTGGTAACGGCGTGCGGAAACACAAAGGTTGTTAACCTTGCATCAACGGTTGCATCTGTTGTTGCCTTTGCACTAGCGGGTAAAATTGCTTATGCTATTGCAATTCCCTGTGCAATAGCCTCTATTTTAGGGGGGTATTTGGGGTCTAAGCTTGCAATAAAGAGGGGGCTTAAAGTTATAAAGCCCGTTATGCTTATTGTTATAATCTTGCTAACTCTAAGCGTTGGTAGAGATGTTTTGATGGGAGTAATTCAATGAGTTATCGTGTTGATATATTAATCGCTCAAAAGGATAGCGGAAGGAGCATAAAGGATATTTTAAAAAATGACCTATGCGTATCCTCCAATCTTATTACAAAAATGAAAGAAAACCCTGAGGGGATAATGGTTGGTGGTGAACGCAAGTTTGTGACGCATAACCTTAAAGAGGGTGAAAAACTAACCCTTATACTAGATTATAACGAGAAAAAGGAAAATATTGTGCCAACAAAAGGGGAAATATACATACTCTATGAGGACGAGCATATTATTGCTGTGAATAAGTCGGGGGGAGTGCCTGTGCATCCATCGCAAAATAACTATGATAACACCTTATCAAACCACCTAAAATATTATTTTGACAGTAAAAATGAGGAGTTTGTGCCACGCATATTAAACAGATTAGATAGAAATACAAGTGGAGTGGTGGTGTTATCTAAAAACCCGTACGTTGCTAATATATTAAGCCAGGATATAAAAGAGTGTAGAGTTAAAAAGGAATATTTGGCGGTTGTTAAAGGGATTTTGAAAGAAAAGAATGGCGAAATTAACGCTCCGATTGCGCGAAAAGATGGTTCCACAATCGAGAGAACGGTTGATGCTAGTGGCAAATATGCAATAACACAGTATGAGCTTATTAAAGAAAAGGGTGATTTAAGCCTGGTTAAGGTGATTACACTAACGGGTAGAACACACCAAATTAGAGTGCATTTTGCGTATATTGGTCACCCATTGTTGGGGGATTTTTTGTATGGCGAGGAGGATGATAGAATAAACCGCCACGCACTGCATTGTAATAAGGTGGTAATAACGCATCCTATTACCAAGCAAAAGGTGGAAATTACTTCACCAATGTGGGAAGATATGAGAAAAATAATATAGAAAAGATGCCACCCGATAAGGTGGCATCTTTTAATTTAATTAACTAAATGCTTTTCGCCCAAAAAGCGTGACAGAATAAATGCAACTATTACAGATATAATAATTTCGGGAATCATATAAGATATATTGTAAACAACCGAATAAACAAAGGCAAGTGCTTGCCCTGAATAGGTGTTTAGCATTGTCTCGCCCATTGCAAAGCCATCTTGCGAGAAAAACCACTCTGCATAATCACCAAAGAAGATGTAGCCCGAAATAATATGGGAAACAAGGCGTCCAAAACCACCAACCACAACACCTGCGCTAAGTGCAAGGGAGATGTTTTTAACCTTGCCACGCATAACACCCGCAATACCTAGCATAGAAAAGGCAACCAGGTAGTCGAAAGCTGCAGAGCCAAAGACAGCACCAATGGAAAGCCCCTTAAATCCGCTGCCACCTAGCATCATTTGCAATATGCCATAAACAAGTCCTGAGAACATTCCCCACTTTGTTCCATATTTATAGCCAAGAATAACAATGGGGAGCATGGAGCAAAGGGTGATTGAACCGCCATAAGGTAGCTCAAAAACCTTTATTAGGGATAGTATTGTGCCAAGACCGATTAGTATGCCGCTCTCTACCAGACGGCGGGAGTTTACACTTGTTGATTTCACTTTTTCTTCCTCCTTAATAATAGAAGGAGTGCATTGACTTTTCCTTATTGCTAAAAAATAAAACGCCTATTTACCAAAATAGACGTTTAAAAGCTTTAATAGCATTCCCTACGTTGGCATTATCCAAATCAGGTATAAGGGTTAGAAATATAAATTTCCTCTCAGCCGAGTTTATCAGCACCCCAATATTTAATTACTATATAACTATACATCATTATTTATGAAAAGTCAAATAAATGTTAATTATTTGTTTACAATTATAATATTGACAACAGCATAAAAAAGTGGTAATTTTATATTGTTAGCACTCGATATTAAAGAGTGCTAATCAAAGGGGGCGAGAATATGGAATTGAGCGAAAGAAAAAAACAGATACTTGAGCTTATTATTAACGCTTATATTGACAGTGCAGAGCCTATTGGAAGCAGGACGATTTCAAAGCAAAATATATTGGATTTATCCCCTGCAACAATAAGAAACGAAATGGCAGATTTGGAAGAGCTGGGGCTTTTGGAGCAACCACACACATCTTCCGGGCGAGTTCCTTCCTTTGCCGGCTACCGCATTTATGTTGATACTCTTATGAAAAAATATCGTCTTTCCATTAAAGAGATTGAGGATATGAAACGAGCTTTTGATATAAAATACAACGAGCTTGACAGGATAATTTCATACACAGCTCAGCTTGTTTCTGATTTCACCAACTACACAACCATAGCGATTGCACCTGCTATAAACAAAAGCTTTATCAAAAAGGTGGAGATTGTTCCGGTTGACGAATATAGCTTTTTGCTTGTTATTTTAACAAGTAGCGGGGCGGTTAGTAACAGTCTTTTTAAAAGTCAAAACAAAATGTCGTCAAGCACTCTTTCAATGTTAAGGAGCTTCCTAAACCTAATAATCACCAACAAGCCGGTGGGAGAAATTACAATGGAAAACGTATTATCTTTAGAAACGGCAATGGGTGAAAATAAGGATTTGGTTATGCCGATGTTAAGATTTGCAACAGATGCAATAAACGATATGGATAATAGCAACATATACCTAAAAGGTGTGCAAAAGATGTTTAACCATAAGGAATACAACGATGTTACAAAAATCAAGGAATTTTTAAATATGGTTGAAGACAGAAATGCAATGTCGTCAATAATAGAGGGTATTGACCCCATGAACGACACAACGGTTATAATTGGTGGAGAGAACAAAATCTTAAAGGAAAACAATACAAGCGTTGTAATGTGCAAGTATAAGGCGGGGGGCAATGATAGTGGCTTTATTGGCATTATTGGACCCACCCGAATGGATTATTCAAAGGTTATATCAAACCTGGAATACTTTACAAAAAGCTTAAATAAGCTTTTAGACAACACAAAAGAAAATGAAAGTGAGTAAACCTATGAGTAAAAAAAAGGAAAAGAAAGATAATGCTATTAACGAAGAAGTGAAGGTTGAGTCAGAAGGAATTCAAATGGAAGTTGATGAGCGTGATGCCAAAATAACAGAGCTCCAGGACGAAGTTGCAAAGCAAAAAGATATGCTACTTCGTGCAGCGGCAGAGTTTGATAATTACAAAAAAAGGACCCAAAGAGAAAAAGAAGGGCTGACGAGCGAAGTTAAGGCTATGACTATAAAGGAGATTATCCCTGTTATTGATAACATAGAACGAGCGGTTGCAATACAAAGTGAGGGAGAGGTTAAAAATGGTCTTATCCTTTTGCTAAAGCAATGTGACGACGTGCTAAAGGCTCAAGGTGTGGAGGAAATTGAAACAACAACCTTTGACCCGAATTTACACAATGCAGTAATGCACATAGAAGACGAAAGCCTAGCAGAAAATACAATTACCGAGGTTTTCCAAAAGGGGTATAAGATTGGGGACAAAATTATACGCCACTCAATGGTAAAAGTTGCAAACTAATAAAAAGTATATCCACAGCGGAGGCTGTTTGAAATAAAATAAAAAAATTAAATTAAATTATTATGGAGGAAAAGATTATGGGAAAAATTATAGGCATTGATTTAGGCACAACAAACTCTTGTGTTTCAGTAATGGAAGGTGCAGAACCAGTAGTTATTGCAAACCCAGAGGGAGCAAGAACAACACCTTCTGTTGTTGCATTTTCAAAAACTGGCGAACGTATGGTTGGTCAAGTAGCAAAGCGCCAAGCAATTACAAACCCTGACCGCACAATCTCATCTATTAAAACTGATATGGGAAGCAGTCGTAAGATTTCAATTGATGGTCAAGAGTACACACCACAAGCTATTTCAGGTATGATTCTATCAAAGCTAAAGGCTGATGCTGAAAGCTATTTGGGCGAAAAGGTGACCCAAGCAGTTATCACAGTTTCTGCATATTTCAGTGATGCACAACGCCAAGCAACAAAGGATGCCGGAAAAATTGCAGGGCTAGAGGTTCTAAGAATTATCAACGAGCCAACAGCGGCAGCGCTTGCATATGGGCTTGATAAAGACCACGAGCAAAAGATTATGGTTTATGACTTAGGCGGTGGTACATTCGACGTCTCAATCCTTGAGATTGGTGATGGTGTTATCGAAGTTCTTGCAACTGCCGGTAACAACCGTTTGGGAGGCGACGACTTTGATAAAAAGGTTATGGATTACCTTGTTGCTGAGTTCAAAAAGAATGAAGGCATTGATTTGTCAGGTGACAAAATGGCAATGCAACGTATAAGGGAAGCGGCGGAAAAAGCAAAGATTGAGCTTTCCGGTATGCCATCAACTTCTATAAACCTTCCATTTATTACTGCTGATGCAACAGGACCAAAACACTTTGATATGACACTTACAAGAGCAAAATTCAACGAGCTAACAGCAGATTTGGTTGAGGCTACAATGGTGCCTGTTCGCCAAGCGCTTTCTGATAGCGGACTTAAAGCAACCGACCTTAGTAAGATTTTGTTAGTTGGTGGATCCACAAGAATTCCTGCGGTTCAAGAGGCTGTTAAGGGAATAACAAATCAAGAGCCATACAAGGGAATTAACCCTGACGAGTGCGTAGCGATTGGTGCAGCAATTCAAGCGGGTGTTCTTTCTGGTGATGTTAAAGATTTACTACTTTTAGACGTTACACCACTATCCCTTGGTATTGAAACAATGGGCGGTGTTTGCACAAAACTAATCGAGCGTAATACTACAATTCCAACAAAAAAGAGCCAAATATTCTCAACAGCTGCAGATAACCAACCATCAGTTGAGATTAATATCTTACAAGGTGAGAGAGAGCTTGCACAATACAATAAATCTCTAGGCAGATTTATGCTTGATGGTATTCCACCATCACGTCGTGGTGTTCCACAAATTGAGGTTACATTCGATATTGACGCTAATGGTATAGTTAACGTTTCAGCAAAGGATTTAGGCACAGGCAAGGAGCAAAAAATTACAATTCAATCCTCAACAAATATGAATAAAGAGGACATTGAAAAGGCTGTTAAAGACGCAGAGCTTTATGCAGAGGAAGATAGAAAGAGAAAAGAAGAGGTTGAAACAAGAAACCAAGCAGACCAAATGGTTTACCAATCTGAAAAAGTTTTGGAAGATTTGGGTGATAAGGTTTCAGAAGACGAGAAAAACCTTGTAAAAGCAGAAGTTGAAAAGATTAAAGAGGCACTAAAGGGCACTGATGTTGAGGCTATTAAGGTGGCGACTGAAAATCTATCAAAGAAGTTCCAAGAGCTTTCCGCAAAGATGTACGAGAGCGTTAAGCAAGAGCAACCAATGAATGATATGCCACATCAAGAACCAAACAACGACGACAATATTGTTGATGCAGACTTTAAAGAGGTTTAATAATTATTTTGACAAGGTCAATAAAAAATGATATAATTCAAAAGTAAAATATTGTGTAAGGGTGGACTAAAAAGTAGTCTGCCCTTATAATAAAGTCAGGTGGTTATATGGCAGATAAAAGAGATTATTATGAGGTGCTGGGTCTTTCAAAAGGCGCAGACGATTTAGAAATAAAAAAAGCATACAGAAAACTTGCGAAAAAGTATCACCCCGACGTTAACCCTAACGATAAAAAGGCTGAGGCCTCTTTTAAGGAGATTAATGAGGCATACGAGGTGCTTTCAAACGAGGAAAAACGCCATAAATATGACCAGTACGGCCATGCGGGTGTTGACCCTAACTTTGGCGGTGGCGGTTTCGGTGGCGGCGGGTTCGAGGGGTTCTCGGATTTTGGCGATTTGGGGGATATATTTGGCAGTTTCTTTGGCGGTGGCTTTTCCTCGGGGGGCAAGCGTGCCAATGCACCACAAAGGGGTAGCAACGTAACAAGCAAGGTTACAATTTCGTTTGAGGAGGCGGCTTTTGGTTGCCAAAAAACAATCGAATATGCACTAATAGAAAGCTGTGACGAGTGCGAGGGCTCGGGTAGCAAGAAGGGCACACACCCTGAAACTTGCCAAAGATGTGGGGGTAGCGGTCAAGTGCGGTTCCAACAGCGCACACCGTTTGGAACAATGTCGTCAACAAGAGCATGCGACGAGTGTGGAGGCAAGGGCAAAATTATTAAGGATCCATGCAAAAAGTGCAACGGTCAAGGCAGGGTGCGCAAAACCAAAAAGCTTGAAGTTAACATTCCCGCGGGTATTGATGACGACCAAACAATTTCTCTTAGAGGCCAAGGAAATATTGGCGTTAACGGTGGCCCCAGCGGTGATTTGCTAGTTACTATCAATATGCGTCCACACCCGATTTTTGAAAGAAATGGGTTTGATGTTATTTGCGAGTTCCCAATTACATTTGTTCAGGCAGCGCTGGGAGCAGAGCTTGAAGTGCCAACGGTTGATGGAAAGGTTAAATACACAGTTCCTGAGGGTACGCAATCACACACTGTTTTTAGACTTAAGGGTAAAGGTATACCACATCTTCAAGGCAGAGGTAGGGGAGACCAATTTGTTAAGGTTATAGTGGAGGTTCCAAAAAACCTGACAGAGAATCAAAAGCAAGCACTTAGGCAGTTTGATGTTATGGCGGAGGGCAAATACACATCTCAAAAGGGATTTTTTGATAAAATAAAAAATATGTTAAACAAATAATTTAAGGCGGGCAAGAGTGTCCGCCTTTTTTGGAGGATATGAGTATGAAGTGGCTAAATGTTTCGATTTATACAGAAAAAGAAGGAATAGACGAGTTGTGCGCATTTTTGTATGACTACGGTATAACAGGACTGGAGATAGAAGACAGTGGCGATTTTATGGAGTTTATTGAGGAGAACACCCCCCACTGGGATTACGTTGACGATGAGCTGATGAAGAAAAAGAATATGCCAACACGTGTTAAAATGTACATCTCGGATAACGAGAGTGGACATAAGATGCTAAATGGAATAAAAGAGGATATTTTGGAGCTTAGAGAGCGCAGTAGTGGTGTGAACTTTGGAAGCTTGGAAATTGTTATGGACGTTGTTGATGAGGAAGATTGGGCAAACAACTGGAAAAAATACTATAAACCAATTGAAATAGGCAAAAAGCTTATAATAAAGCCAACGTGGGAGAGTATTCAAAATAGCGATGGAAAAGTCGTAGTGGAGATGGACCCCGGAATGGCATTCGGAACAGGCACCCACGCAACTACCTCCCTTTGCTTGGAGAATTTGGAGGAGCTAACCAAAAAAGATGATGACGTTTTAGATTTAGGATGCGGAAGTGGAATTTTGGGGATTACAGCCCTAATGCTTGGTGCAAAAAAGCTAGTTGGTGTCGATATTGATCCAAATGCTGTTAATATTTCGGTGCAAAATGCAAGTGTCAACAACATTTCGTCGGATAAATATACATTTTTGAGTGGAAATATCATAACAGACGAAATCTTGCAAAAGGAGCTTTTCAAGGACAAGTATGACATAGTTGTTGCCAACATTGTTGCCGATGTTATAATTGCTCTTACCCCAATGGTGGAAAATGTTTTAAATAATGGTGGTATTTTTATGGCATCGGGCATAATAAGTATGCGCAAGGACGAGGTTGAGGCAGCGTTTGCGAAAAATGGCTACGAAATTTTAAATGTTAAAAACAATAAAGATTGGTTGTCATATGTGCTAACAAAAAGTATAAAAAAGTAGACACTTAGCACTAAATATGGTATACTATTACCACTAATAAGAAAAAGGTGAAATTTTTGCGAAGATTTTTTGTTAATAATGGGAACTTTTTGAATGGAAAAATTGTCATAACAGGCGAGGATTGCGTGCATATACAAAAAGTGCTTAGGATGGCTGTCGGTGATAGCCTTGTTCTTTGTACTAATGATAAAACAGAGAATTACTGTACAATTGCAGAAATAACCCAAACTGAGATTGTTTGTACTCCGTATGATACAAAAAAAAGCGAGAATGAACCAACCCTAAAGGCAACCCTTTTTCAATGTTTGCCAAAGGGCGACAAAATGGATTCAATTATACAAAAGGGTGTGGAGCTTGGAGTTAGCGCAATTATTCCTGTTTCGTCGGAGAATACTGTTGTAAAACTTGACGAAAAAAGTGCCTCTAAAAAAGTTGAACGATGGAATAGAATTGCAAAAGAGAGTGCGAAACAATGTGGTAGAGGAATTGTTCCAACTGTTTTAATGCCAATAACCTTTATAAAGGCGATTGAACAGATAAAAACTCATAAAAAATTTGTTGTTTTTTATGAGCAAGACAGAGAAACCAGAATTAACGATTTTTTGGTGCAAGATGACGATGATTTTGCGTTTATGATTGGCAGTGAAGGTGGATTCTCTAAAAATGAAATTGCCTTTGCAAAGGAAAACGGGGTGTCAAGCGCATCACTGGGTAACAGAATTTTAAGGACAGAAACAGCAAGCGGGTGCGTTCTTTCCATTGCTATGAACATAACACATAATATTTAGGGGGACACAAAGTGAGATATAATAATAAGAAAATACAGAAAAATAAGCAATATGAAGATCTTGTGAGCAACAAAATTCTTTTGACTATAACAATGGGGTTTGTTGCACTAAT
The DNA here is from genome assembly GCA_964564795.1 of uncultured Eubacteriales bacterium. Classification (GTDB taxonomy): domain Bacteria; phylum Bacillota; class Clostridia; order Oscillospirales; family RGIG577; genus CAZMCJ01. The sequence continues at coordinate 12,620 of CAZMCJ010000014.1, forward strand.
CATACTGATGTTCCTTTATAAAGGCTTTAACTCATCAAGCCAAATTCTTATAACATATACAATTGCAAACGTATTGTTTGGAATTTGCGTAGTTGCCAGTGCACTGTGTGGCATATGGTTTTTCAAAAACCGTAGCAACAATGTAGATGAAAGCATGAACTCCATTACCAGCACAAACTCCTTGAAAGTTGCCCTTGTTTTCACGATATCTCTAGGTCTTATACGCTTTTACGATCCGGCACTAATTAAAGTATTCTATGTTTTAGTACCCCTTTATGTTGCAAATTATTTTATTCAAAAGGTATATCCGCTTGATTTATACATCATTACATTATTGGGGTCTGTTGCTGCACTTGTAACGTATGCACTTGCACAGCTACTGCCAACTCCAAGTATGGCTGTTGTTGCAATAATTCTTGCTTTTTACATTGTTTTTGCTTTATTTATTGTTGTAAATGCTTTAAGGGCTAAAAAAAATGATGGTGTAATTAAAATTTTTAATAAAGTTTATGATTTTCCACGTAAAGCAAATTACAATCTAATTACCCTAACGGCGTTTGTTCCATTTATTGGTCTTGGGCTTGCGCTTTTATTTGGAACTATGATGCTAATGATTACCCTATATATATTAGTATCATTTATCTTTGCTTGCATTTTATACTACACATATAAGATGATGAACTCATAATATGGGAATAATATCACAAATTGTAGCGGCAACAATAATATCAACAACAATAGCAACTGCAACTGTAGCGCCGCCGACACAGAATACGAGCAAAAATTTTAGCTCGTATGATCTTGATGTGCCTTGCCCCGTTATAGTTTATCACCACATTGTGGAAGATAATAGCAAGGTTCACAACAATCCTTGGATAACGTCGCAAGACCGTTTTGAAGAAAATATTATAGATTTAAAAGAGGCTGGATATTCATTTATATCCACAAATGACCTTTATCGCTACCAAATTTACGGTGAGGGAATACCGGAAAAGCCAATCATCATAACCTTTGATGATGGATATACAAGCAACTATGACCTTGCATACCCGATACTTAAAAAGCATAATGTTAAGGCGGATATTTTTGTTGTTACAGATATGGTTGGGGAGTATAACATTGGAGATTACCCGCATTTTAATGTTCAACAAGCAAGGGAAATGGAAAAGAGCGGTTTGGTTAAAATTTATTTGCATGGTCGAACTCATACCGATGCAATAAAGCTAACCAGGGAGGAATTTTTAAGCCAAATTCCTATGGGACAGCAGTTCCTAGATGATAAGCTGGGTAAGCGGGATATTTTTGCATATTGCTATGCGGGGGGCAAGTTTACCACCCAAACAATGCAAGACGCAAAAGATATGGGCGCAGACGTGCAGCTAATATGGCGTGGGGCGGAAAAACGTAGCCAAATGAAGTATAACTTCCTATTGCGGGATAATATTTCATATTATACTGATGTTGTAAAGGTTGCAGATGAGGCAACACAATATTTAAACACAAAAATCCAACAAAGGTAGGCTTAAATGCTTACCTTTTTCATTTTGAGTTTGAACACCGTCTTGTGAAAGGCAAGGGAATATGTTAAAATAATTAAACAAAGAACAAAGAGGAGAGGGTATTGTGGAAATAAAAAATCAGCAGTGTATTGAACAAAAACAAATATTATCGACAATGCAGACTCAATCCTTAGGAATTTTGTCAATGAGCAACGGCGAGCTTAATGAGTTTTTGCGCAAGGAGGAGATTGAAAACCCCCTCTTTGAGATTAAAGATTCAAAGAGTGTTGAGGAGGGCTATGCTATTGTTGGCAAATGGCTTAAAAATAAAAGTGTTCATAGTGGTAATTTCGCTTCTGTTGAAAAAGAGGATAAGCGCTTTGACATCCCCCAAAAAGAGAATAATTGCCTAAAAGAATACATTAAATCCCAAATAGATTTTAGAAAGCTTGATAACAATAAAAGTAAAATAATTGATTTTATTATAGATTTGCTAGATGATAACGGATATTTAACTGTATCATCTAAAGAGATTTCATATCTGATTGGTTGCACTGTGTCTGATGTGATTAGTTGTGTGGAAATTATACGCTCACTAGAGCCTGTGGGAATTGGTGCAAGCAGCCTATCACAATGTTTAATTATGCAGTTGGAGGCGTTTGTGCAAGATGATGAAAAGCTGGTTGAAATGGTGAAATACCACCTAAGCGATTTGGCGGCAGGGCATTACAACAAAATTGCGAAGGCGCTTTCCATTTCAACGCAGCAAGCAAAGGAATACGCCAAAATTATACGCACCTTAAACCCCCGACCAACAAGGGGATTTGGGGAGATATGTGTGCAATATATAGTGCCGGATGTTGTGTTTGTATTTGACCAAAAATGGGAGATAAAGCTAAACGATAGCTGGATGGGGGAGTTTGGAATAAGCCATCTTTATGCAAACTTTGCAAAGGACGAGCTTGATGAAAAAACACTGCAATACTTTAAAGAAAAGCTAAACAGGGCAAGGTTTATTATAAAATGCACACAGCAGCGGAGAGAAACTCTTTTAAAGGTATGTACAGTTATACTAAACAGGCAAATGGAATTTTTTGCGGAGGGCAAGCATCTAAAGCAGATGAACTTAAAACAGGTGGCAACGGAGCTGGAAATTCACGAATCCACGGTAAGCCGAGCGATAAAGGGAAAATATTTGCAGTGCCAACGTGGGACATACCCGCTAAAGAGCTTTTTCATAGGGGGTATTAGCGATGAACAGGGAAATGAGGGTTCAATAAGCCGTGATGGAGTTAAAGGGGAGATTGAAAAGTTGATTGAGGGGGAGGACTCTTCAGCACCGCTAAGTGATAATACAATTGCAGTTATTTTGGAACGGAATGGTTTTAAAATTTCAAGGCGTACCGTTGCAAAATATCGAGAGGAAATGGGAATAAAAAATGCGTTTGAAAGAAAAGATTGTTAAATGGATAATCCCACTTGTATTGTGCCTTATACTAGCTGGGTGTGGGGGCAGTGTAGCAAGAGTAAGTGATACATTTTTCTCACTTGATACGGTTATAACGATTAGTATTTACGATAGGGGTAAAGGGGACGCAATCAAAAGGGCATCAGATATGTGTGACTATTATAACTCACTCTTTTCAAAATCAGAGCAGGGGAGTGATGTTTACAACATAAATCATGCACATGGTGATAGGGTTAGTATAGATAAAGAAACATATGATTTGATTAGCAGATCGCTAGATTTTGCAAGGCTCACACAGGGCAAGTTTGACATAACGATTGAAAGTGTTAATGCGCTGTGGAATTTCAAAGGGAATACAGGAGTCATACCGGATAAAGCGGACATCGAGAGGGAGCTTTTAAAGGTTGACTACACTAAAATTATTTTGGAGGAAAGTAATGGTATGTATTACTTTTCTGCTCCGGAAGGAACCAAAATAGACCTAGGGGGCATAGCAAAGGGATATATAGGGGATAAAATTGCAATGTTGCTTGAGGAACTTGGGGTTAAAAATGCTTTGATTGATTTGGGTGGAAACATTAGAGCAGTAGGAGACAGAGGTGGCGAGGGGTATAAGATAGGGGTAAAATCACCATTTGATGAAAAAAAGGTTGTAAGAGTTTTTGAGGTGGAAGACACAAACATT
>CAZMCJ010000014.1:16281-19916 GCA_964564795.1 uncultured Eubacteriales bacterium
TTATAACATCTGTAATTTATGAGCGATTTGTGGAGGTGGACGGAAAAAAGTACCACCATATACTAGATACAAAAACGGGATACCCAATTGAAAATGATGTGGTAAGTGCAACAATCGTTAGCGCTGACGGTACAATGTGCGACGCATTATCAACTATATGCCTTATTTTTGGGGCGCAGGATGGAATGCAACTGTTAAGCACGATTGATACAAATGTAAAAGGAATTTTTATCTTAAACAGCGGTGAGATTGTGGAAATTAAATAGTTAAAGGTACACCTAATGTGTACCTTTTTTGCATATTATTTGCAATAATTATTCAGTGCGTCGCACAAAAACTGCGCCCCGTTATCACAAATCTTATCATAGTATGCTTTAAAGCGCTCATCGGCAACATACATTTCGCCCAAACCTTTGTGAGCTTCCTTTGTGTATGCACCCTCTCCCCAAAACATACAAATCCATTCCTTGTGGGCGGTGCAAAGCTTGAATGAAAGGTCATTCTTTGGATCTCCACTTTTAACACATTCAATTAAAAGGCACGCAATATTTCTTTCCAATTCTTCTTGCGTTTTCCACTCCTTTTCGCTCATCTTTGCAATGTTTGCGTTGGATATATCAATGGATGAATCACCATATTTATTTCTAATTTCTCTGCCAAATTTTTGCTCATTTTCTTCTATTATGTTGTGCTTAAATCCCTCGAACTTTTCATTATCATTCATAACAACCTCTCCTCTTATTTCCTTTATTGTGTTTTCAATGTTATTAATTAACTTTTCAATCTGGTTTTTGCGCTCTATTATTGCGCTTAAATGCTCCCTTAAAGCCTTTTCACGTTCAAAATTATCTGTATTAATAATGCGTTTTATTTCCAAAAGCTCAAAGCCGAGCTCGCGATAAAAAAGAATTTGCTGAAGCGTATCGACCTCACCTTTGCCATAAATGCGGTACGAGTTTGATGAAATCCGTGAGGGTTTTAATATGCCAATTTCATCATAATATCGAAGTGTTCTGGTTGTAACGCCAGAGATTTTTGCTAAATTATTTATTGTATACTCCATTTACATCACCTCCTGAATCTAGTATAGACTATTACGTAGCGTTAATGTCAATAGGCAAAAAAAGATTGCTTTAAAATATTTAAAGCAACCCAAAAAATTATTTTACAAGCCCATAAGCAACGGTGTAAATGTCCCCTGCACCCATTGTTATAACCAAATCCCCCTCAGTCACAATATCCTTAACGTAGGAAATAATATCACTAAAATTTTTGATGTACTTGCAGTTTTCTACTTTGTCTGCCAATGATTGGCAAGAAAAAGCTGTTGTATTTTTTTCACGAGCGGCATAAACGTCTGTAAGGATTACCTTATCCGCAATGGAAAGTGCGGTTGCAAAATCATCAAAAAGCGCAATGGTTCTTGTGTAAGTGTGGGGCTGAAAGATGCAAATAATACGTTTATAATTAAGTTCCTTTGCCGCCTTTAGTGTTGCCGTAATCTCGGTTGGGTGGTGGGCATAATCGTCAACTACCGTGCTACCATTGACACTGCCAATATGGTCAAAACGGCGCTTTGTACCTTTAAAGTTAGACAGCCCCTTCGCCATTAGTGTGAAGTCGATATCAAGTATTTTGGCGCATGCAATGGCTGCAAGGGAGTTTAGGATATTATGCCTGCCTGGCACAAACAAGTCTATTTTACCTGCAAAATTCCCATCAATATAAAGATCATAGCATATAAGGGAGGCATCTCCAGCTCTTATATTTTTTGCAACAAAATTACAATCTTCATTTTCAATTCCAAACGTTACAACCCTGGGTGCAACGTTTCTTACAACATCTAGTGCATTTGTGTCATCACCATTTACAATTACGTATCCGTCAGAACCTGCAAGGTTCACAAATTTTTTAAAGGATTCCTTAATATGCTCCAAGTCCCTAAAATAATCAAGGTGGTCCGCCTCAATGTTTAGGACAACAGCAAGCTTAGGGCGTAGGGATAAGAAGCTATCCACATATTCACACGCCTCGCACACCAGGTAATCGCTGCTACCAACACGTATATTGCCCCCTATTGAGCTAAGCTGCCCACCAACAAGACAAGACGGGTCCTTGCCACTATCAAGAAGGATTTGGCTGGTCATTGCGGTTGTTGTTGTTTTGCCATGAGTACCGGCAATAGCAATCGGGTATACGTATGACTCCATAATTGTACCAAGCAAAACGGAACGTTCAAAAATGGGAATCCCACGCTCCTTTGCAACAATCATCTCCACGTTATCACACTTAACTGCCGCGGTGTTTATAACAATCTCGGCACCGTCTAAGTTATGCGGTGCGTGGCCGATTGCAACCTTGATACCACTTTGCCTTAGCTTTTCTGTAAGCTCGCTTTCCTTAGCGTCCGACCCGCTAACAATATAGCCATTGTTGCTGAGTATTTGTGCAAGGGCGCTCATACTAATTCCACCAATGCCTATAAAATGTATGTTTTTTTTAATCTTTAAATAATTTGCTAAGTTCTCCATAATTTTCACCTACCTAATAGTATTATATTACTTAATTTTAGTATTAATCAAATTTAACCTTGTTTGCAATAAATAAATTTAATAAAGAAAGAGTTGCCATAGAGAAGAATATGTATTGTGGACCAAATGAATACCAAACAACACCAAGAATTGGCGCACAAATTATTGTGACAACGTGGTCAAGACTTATGCCAAGGGATAGTGTTGGGGTAATATCAGTTGGAGTAACTGCAATTTTTTGCAGATAAACAGTTCTGACCATACCAAGCTGCATAGAAATTCTATCAGCTACAAAAAGAGCTCCCGTAAGGAAAACAGGTACACCAAATGCTGGTAAGGTGCCATTGTGGAAGCCGGTTGTTAAAACTCCATACGCAAAATAAACGAATATAAAAGTTAGTGCATCGGCAAACAAAAGTCGCCTAACTCCAAACCTATCAAGCCATCTTCCAACATAGGTTAAGAAGAAAACTCCGATAAAGGAGCTGATAATGCTAAGAATTGCAAGGGTATCCGCCTTTTTATTGAGTATTTCTATTAGCACCCAAGGGCCAAAGGTAATCATAACTTGCTTTTGCACACCATTTAGTATAGCAAGGCAATAGTACAATTTATACTCTTTCCTAAAAACTATTTTAATCTTTTTGGAGGAGTGGATTGGTTGCTTTAGGATACGTCCAATATTTATGTACATCATTGCAACAACTATGGTTAAAATTCCCGCCAAAACAAATGGAATAATTATAGGTGTTGTAAGGGAAAAAAACCCCGAACGAAATCCAATAAATATAACAATTGCAGCAAGCATAGTAAAAGCTGTGCTTATTGCCTTGTATTGCCCCATTTTTTCTCCCACATTTTCGTCCTTTATAAGGGTTAGGCATAGGCCATCTTGCAGTGGAAGATAAAGGTGGAATCCGGTGGAGTAAATAAATAGCAGAACTAGCATCATGGGGAATGTAGGAGAGCAGAACCCCATTATTAAGATAGCAATAGCACTAGTAAGATTTGCAATGATGGAAAGGCGAATATACCCAAAGAAATGCAAAAAAGATATAAGTATTATGGAGATGATACCAGGGGTTTCGCGGGGGAATTATATAA
>CAZMCJ010000015.1:0-18361 GCA_964564795.1 uncultured Eubacteriales bacterium
AATTGGATTTATTGAAAAGATTATTGATAATAACAGTCTGAAAATGTCGGAAAATATGCTTGAAAATTTTTCGTATAGTGGTATGCCAAAAGGATTTTTAAACCTTAATAATGAAAATTTTGTGGGGGAAATGATTTTATCCCAAATGAATTTTTTGGGTGATAAAAGGGCAGAATTACGGGCTATGATGGGTGATAAAGGGTACCGTGAGGGTAGTTTTTTTTATAAAAAAGAAGAGAAAAAGGAAGAAATCCCACAGGAAAATATAGAAGAATCAGGAAAAGAGCCACTTGCAGAAGGTGAATATCCGGTTGTGGATAAAATTATAAAATCATCGTCGGGCAGTCAAAAAGATGGATCAATAACCCTTAACAACGCAACAAAGTACGATGTTGATATAAATAAGCTTTTAAAAAGTCCAATTGACTTTAAGCTAAACAAGGGAAAACCCCAGGTGCTAATTGTGCATACGCACGGCACAGAGGGCTATATTTCACAGGATAATGGCAAATACAGTGCAGATGAGGACTTTAGAACCTTTGAAGAAAAAGAGAGCGTTATTGCGGTTGGAGCTGTTATTTCGGCGGAATTGGAAAAACAGGGAATTAAGGTTATACACGATAAAACAATACACGACTACCCATCTTTTAATGGCTCGTACAACAACACTCTTAAAACAATTCAAAAGAATATGGCGAATAACAAGAGCATCTCCGTTGTTTTGGATATACACAGGGATGCAATAATAGCTGAGGATAAAACAGCATATAAAACTGTTACGGAAAAAGACGGAAAGAAGTATGCACAGGTGATGTTTGTAATGGGTACAAACGAGGGAGGGCTAACTCATGATAATTGGCAGGATAACCTTAAATTTGCATTTAAAGTGCAAGAAAAGCTGGTTGCATTGGTGGAAGATATAGCACGCCCAATAAACCTTAAAAAGGAAAGATACAATGAACACGCTACCAAAAACTCCCTATTAATTGAAATGGGAACGTGTGCAAACACTCTTGAGGAGGCAAAAAACAGTGGGGTAGTTGTGGCAAATGCCATTGCGCAAGTGCTGCAAGGAAAGTAAAAATTTAAATAAGGAAGGTTTAAATGAAAAACATCATTATTTGTTTAATAATTGGGACATTTTTTTTAAGTGTTTATTTTGGAACAAGCTATATAGATGAGGTTATGAAAGCTTCAAGTAAAGATTTTGAAGAAAATGATATAAACGAAGTTTTTTCTTTTAGAAAATATATTGACGTAACTGGCTTTGATATGGTAGAATAAACTAAACTAAAACAGTATACTTTAAAAAGGAATGAGAAAAATGAAAAAGATGAAAAAAATTCTAAGCGTTTTACTAGGCACAATTATGGTTTTAAGTGTGGTTGCGGGGTGCGCACCAAAGCCGCAGGAAATTAAGGGGGGCAACATAAATATTGCTGCATTAAAGGGGCCAACGGCAATGGGAATTGTTAGCCTTTTGGATAAGAGCGATAAAAAGGAAACTAAAAACACATATAGCTATGAGATTTTGGGCAGCGGGGACGAGGTTGTGGCGAAGATTGTTAAGGGCGAGCTTGATATTGCAATGATTCCTGCAAACCTTGCCTCTGTTCTTTATAACAACACAAAAGGTGAGATTAGCGTTATAGCAATCAATAATTTGGGCGTTGTTTACATCGTTGATACAACTGGCGAAATTAAAACAATAGCTGACCTTAAGGGTAAGGAAATCTTGGCGGTTGGCAAAGGCACAACCCCGGAATTTACCCTAAACCACATTCTTGCAAAAAATGGGCTTGACGTAAACACAGATTTGAAAGTAGAATATAAAGGAGAGGCAACAGAGGTTGCGGCGACCCTTTTGGAGGGTAAGGCAACTATTGCAATGCTTCCACAGCCCTTTGTTTCTACAGTTTTGATGAAGAACGACAAGGTTAAAATTGCACTTGATTTAACAAAAGAGTGGGAAACTGTTAACCCGAATTCATCAGTTGTAACCGGTGTAATAATTGTAAGAAACGAATTTCTAAAGGATAACAAAGATGTTGTTGACCTGTTTTTAGAGGAATACAAGGTATCTGCCGACTTTATTAACAAAAATGTTGACGAGGGCGCAGCATTGGTTGAAAAATATGGAATTTCTCCTGCACCTGTTGCAAAAATGGCAATCCCACTTTGCAATATAAGGGCTATAACAGGGGCGGATATGCAAAGCAAAATATCATCGTATTTAGAGGTTTTATTTAATGCTAACCCTAAATCGGTTGGGGGAAAATTGCCTGATGAAAAGTTCTACTACTTGGGTAAATAAAAAGATTTGGATAGCACTTTTTTGGCTGTTGGTGTGGCAAGCTATTGCTATGGCAGTAGATAGGGAATTCCTTGTTGCCACCCCAATTATTGTTGCAAAAACGCTTTTTGAACTGATGGGACAAGGGGAATTTTGGATTTCCATTGCCTCATCATTCTCACGCGTTGCAATGGGTTTTTTTGGTGGACTGTGTGGCGGGGTTATCCTTGCTGTGCTTAGTGCCAAATGGCGCATTGTGCGGGAGGTTTTATCCCCCGTTTTAACAGTTATAAAGGCGACGCCGGTTGCATCCTTTGCCATACTTTGCCTTGTGTGGTTCAGAAGCGAAAGCCTGTCCATCGTTATATCATTTTTGATGGTTTTGCCAATTACATATGCAAACACGCTTGCTGGCATATTAAATGTGGACAAGAAGCTTATAGAAATGGCAAGAGTTTTCAACCTATCCGCCTTAAAAAAAGTTCTTTATATTTACACTCCACAGGTTATGCCATTTTTTGTTTCTGCTTGCGTAATTGGGATTTCCATGTGCTTTAAGGCGGGGGTCGCGGCGGAGGTTATTGGTATGCCAAGAAACTCCATTGGTATGTCACTTTACGAATCTAAGATTTTTCTTGATACGCCCGCAGTTTTTGCTTGGACGATTGTTGTCATATTAATTAGTATGGGGTGTGAGGGTGCGCTAATGTGGCTTATTAAAAAGGTACGCACTAGCCTTAACCTTGTGGAGGCTAGCGATGATAACACTTAAAAATATCAAAAAAGCATTCAATGGTACTGAGCTATATGGCGGTGCAACCTTTGAAATTGAAGAAAACAAGATAACCGCAATTATGGGTCATAGCGGAAAAGGCAAAACAACCTTAATAAACATCATAATGGGGCTTGAAAAAGCTGATTGCGGTGAAGTTTTGGGGCTTGATGGCAAAAAAATCACCGCCCAGTTCCAGGAAAACAGGCTAATCCCACTCCTTAGTGCGCAAAACAACCTAAAACTTGTGTGCAAGGATGTGGATATAATAGACAGCCACCTTAAATCGTTAGGGATTGACCCGAGTGATAAAAAGGCAGTGGCGCAGTTTAGCGGTGGAATGAAAAGGCGGGTGGCACTTGCACGTGCATTCGTTGCGGGTGGGGATATTACAATTCTGGACGAGCCTTTTAAAGGTTTGGACGATGACAACAAAAAAAATGCAATGGACTACGTCATTAAAAATGCAGTGGGTCGAACAGTTATAATAGTAACACACAGCGTGGACGAGGCGAATTATTTGAACGCAAAAATAATTACAATAAATTAGGAGGAATAAAGAATGAAATTTAATTTTTATCACAATAACATCAATGTGCTTGATTTGCAAAAAAGTCTGGATTTTTATGAAAAAGCACTGGGGCTAAAGGTGGTTAGGGAAAAGGAAGCCGCAGATGGCTCCTTCAAGCTTGTGTTTTTAGGGGATGGCACAACACCCCATAACCTTGAGTTAACTTGGCTAAGAGACAGGAAAGAGGCATACAACCTAGGGGAAAACGAGTTCCACCTTGCAATGCGTGTGGATGATTACGAAGCAGCATTTAAAATGCACACCGAGATGGGGTGCATTTGTTATCACAACGAAAAAATGGGTATTTACTTCATAGCAGACCCCGATAATTATTGGATTGAAATTGTGCCAACACGCTAAATTATGTAACTATTAGGGGGGACGACAAATCCCCCTCATTTAATGCCTTGCAGATGGATAGTGTTGTTAAATTGCTTGAAACAAGGGAAAAAAATTGGGACATTAGCTCCAATTCATCGGGGGATTTATCCTTTCCGATAACGATTGAAAGCGATGAGGCAAGCAAAAGCAGCTCATCGCAAGGGACTTTGCATTTTTTCGTGTTTGCCACATCTTTCACCTCTATTTTTAACCTACAATACAGTATAGTTTAAACAAATTGATATTGACAACAAATTATTTTAATGTTAATATGTTAGCGGTTGCTAACCTGTATAAATATATATGTTTTTGCATAATTGAAAGAGTGAAAAATAATGAATAACTTTGGTTTTATCACAGCGGGGGCAATTGGGCTTTCCACTGTTTTTGGTGCGCTAATTGGCTTTAGTATTAAAAAAATATCCCACAAGCAAAATGATGGGATTATGGGATTTGCAGCGGGTGTTATGCTCGGCGCCTCTTTCTTCGGCCTTATTATGCCTGCTCTGGAAAACGGCAGTGTACTTGTAATAACGGCTGGCATTATGTGTGGCGCGATAGTTATTAGTTTTATTGATAAGCTGGTTCCCCATATACATGATAGAATGGGAAGGGGAATTGGTCACTCAGACGACGATATGGAGGAAGAGCGCTTTCGACATTTAAACCGTGTTATGCTTTTTGTTATTGCAATTGCAATACACAATTTTCCGGAGGGAATGGCATCGGGTGTTGGCGTTGGGGGTGCTGATATCAACAACTCAATCCTTATAACCGTTGCAATGTGCATACAAAATATCCCCGAGGGGCTTGTTGTTGTAATTCCACTTTTAACAACGCGACTATCCAAAATAAAGATTTTTGCAATAGCTTTAATCGCCGGTTTTTCCGGAGTTCTGGGAACGTTTTTTGGCATATACCTTGTTAATTTTTCGGAGTTTGTTCTACCATTTTTCCTTGCATTTGCAGCGGGTACGATGCTTTATGTTATAAGTGATGAGATTATTCCGGAAACGCATAAGCATGGTTATGAAAAACTTGCAACTTTTTCTCTTATATCAGGCTTTTGCGCAATAATGTTTTTGGACAGTATTCTTGCATTTTAAACTTTTTAAAATCTTCTTGACAATCAAACGCTGATTTAGTATAGTATTATAAACAACAAAAAACTTTAAAGGCGTTTAAGCAGGAAAAGTAGCAAACTAGCTTTTGTAGAGAGTCATTGGGTGGTGAAAAATGACAGGCGAAACTTGTGAAGCTCTCTTGCCTAGCTGTGGGCTGAACATTTCTTTGATTTTAGAAAAAGTAGGTCACAACGGTGTCCACCGTTATATGGAAATCATATTTTTTGTATGAGATGAGTGGGTGTATTTTTATGCACCAAATGGAGTGGTACCACGAATGTAAAATTTTGCCTTCGTCTTCAATTATTATTAATTGTTGACGGGGTTTTTTTGTTTGTATTTTAAAAAAAGGAGGATATATTTAATGCTTAACAAGACAATTGGCGGAATGTTGGAAGAAATGGCGCAGAGGTTTCCAAATAACCTCGCAGTAAAATACACAGATAGCGATTACGAGCGCACATATAGTGAGTTTAACGCAGAGTGCGACGAGATTGCAAAGGGTTTTTTAAAGCTTGGCGTTAAAAAAGGTGACCACGTTGCAATTTGGGCAACAAACAAGAAGGAGTGGTTGCTTACTCTTTTTGGAACAGCAAAAATTGGTGCTATTTTGGTAACTGTTAACACAAATTATAAGGTGTTTGAGGTTGAATATCTTCTAAGACAATCGGACAGCAATGTTCTTGTTTTTATGGAGGGGCTTAAAGATACAAACTATGTGAATATTATGAGGGAATTATGCCCGGATATGGATAGCGCAGTTGATGGCAAGGTGGATAGCTTCCGATTGCCATACCTAAAAAACCTTATCTACTGCGGGGATAAGGAACATAGCGGGCTTATGAATTTTGAAAAATTATATGAGATGGCAAAAGATGTGAGCGACGAGGAGTTGCAAGCAGTTAAGGACAGCCTAGATGTGCATGATGTTATAAATATGCAGTATACTTCTGGAACAACCGGCTTCCCTAAAGGGGTAATGCTTACTCACTACAACATCATAAACGACGGAAAATCAATCGGTGATTGTATGAAATTTACCGATAAGGATAAGCTTTGTATACCTGTTCCGTTTTTCCACTGCTTTGGACTTGTTCTTGCAATTACAGCTTGCCTAACCCATGGTAGCGCAATGGTGCCGATTGAAGTTTTCAGCCCTGTAAAGGTAATGGCTGCGATAGAGAGTGAAAAATGCACAGCTGTGCATGGTGTTCCAACAATGTTTATTGCGATGCTAGAGCATAAGGAGTTTGAGAAATATGACTTTTCATCACTAAGAACGGGAATTATGGCTGGCTCACCTTGCCCTATAAAGGTTATGGAGCTTGTGGTTGAAAAGATGAATATGAAGGAAATAACAATTGCATACGGGCAGACAGAGGCGTCCCCAGTTTGCACACAAACAACAACTGACGACCCAATTGAGCTAAGGGTTTCAACGGTTGGGCGCGCAATTGCAAACGTGGAATGCAAAATAATTGATGTGGAAACAGGGGAAGAATTGGGGCCAAATATGCAAGGAGAGTTCTGCGCAAGGGGCTACAACATTATGAAGGGATACTACAAAATGCCGGAGGCAACCGCAAACGCAATTGATGAGGACGGCTGGCTACACACAGGCGACCTTGCAATGGTTGATGAAAATGGTTATTATAAGATTACAGGTCGCATAAAGGATATGATTATCCGTGGTGGGGAGAACATCTACCCAAAAGAGATTGAGGAGTTTTTGTATACCCACGAAAAGGTTAAGGATGTGCAGATTATTGGTGTTCCATCAGTCGCTTATGGCGAGGAAGTTTGTGCGTGCATTATTGCTCGGGATAACGTTACACTAACCGAGGAGGAAGTTAAGGAAGCGGTTAGGGGTTCAATGGCTAGGCACAAAATACCATCCTACGTTTGGTTTGTTGATGAATTCCCAATGACAGCAAGCGGTAAAATTCAAAAGTTTATTTTGCGCGAGCAGGCGATAGAGAAGTTCAATTTGGGTGAAGCTGCTGCGATTGAAACAGCATAAGAAAGGGAGGAAAAAAGTATGAAACTAGCATTTTCAACACTTGGGTGCCCAGGTTGGTCGTTTGAGGAAATTTTTGCAACTGCAAAAGACTTGGGAATGAATGGTATAGAGATTAGGGGAGTTGCCTCCACAATGTATGCCCCAAACATTAAGATGTTTCAAGATGAAATGATAGAAAAAACAAAGGAAACCTTTAAAAAGGCGAGTTTGGAAATCTCTATGCTTACATCGGGGTGCGATTTAAGCGACGAGGAAAATATTGATAAAATGATGCAGGAAGCAAGAGATTATATTGATTTGGCACAAAAACTAGGGGTGTCATACGTTAGAATTATGTGTGAAAACGCACCAGGCCCACAAAAGGATTTTGACTTGGATGTTGTTGCGAAGCGTTATAGAGAGATTTGTGACTACGCAAATGGCAAAGACGTATATCCACTTATCGAAACAAACAGCCTCCTTGCCGATTCAAAAGTGATGCGTGACTTCATTAAAACGGTTGACAGGGACAACGCATTTGTTTTGTGGGATGTCCACCACCCTTATCGTTATTTTAAAGAAAACGTGTATGATACTGCAAAAAATCTGGAGGGACTTGTTAAGTATGTTCACGTTAAGGACTCTAAAGTGGTTGATGGCAAAAACGAATACAGAATGATGGGTTACGGAGATGTTTCAATCCTCGATGCCCTCAAAGCCCTTAAGGCACAAGGGTTTGATGGATATGTTAGCCTAGAGTGGGTTAAGCGTTGGTGCGCTGATTTGCAAGAGCCCGGCATTGTTTTCTCCCACTATGCAAATTATATGGGATACCTAATTAGACAAATTTAATAATGTTATAAATATTAAAAAGTTAAAATAGAGTTGACAAAAGAATAAATTAGTATTATACTTTAAAAAAAACAAAAGCAAAAGCGTTGACGGAGAAAAGTAGTAAAGCAATTTATTATTTAGGGAGTGCCCCTCATGGACTGAAAGGGGGCATATAATAAAATTTATGAAGTTCCCTCCTGAGCTTGTGGGGTGAAGGTTCTTCCTCGTAGCCCTATACGGCAGTTCACCGTTAAAAGAACGAAATATCGGATTGTATCCCGTATTTTTGTGGGCGCAATATTGCGTTTTGGGTGGTATAACATAGGTGAATTTTAGTCCTATGTCCCTTTCATAATTGGAGGGGACATAGGGCTTTTGTTTTTTTATAAATTTTTAGGAGGAAAAAATATGAGCAAATACTGGAATGAAGCAATTGAGTGCGCGCCAAAAGAGGAGCTTGAAAAGGTGCAAGGAGAAAACCTTAGAAAAACGATTAAGCGTGTTTACGATAATGTGCCATATTACCGCAAAAAGATGGAGGAGATAGGTCTAAAACCTTCGGACATTCAAAGTGTTGATGATTTGAAAAGGTTGCCATTCACCTATAAAACTGATTTGAGAGAGAATTATCCGTTTGGCACATTCGCAGTGCCGATGAAGGATGTCGTGCGTGTTCACGCTTCCTCTGGCACAACGGGCAAGCAAACAGTTGTAGGCTACACACAAAACGACATTGATATGTGGAGTGATTGTGTGGCGAGGGGACTTAGGAGCATTGGTGTTACCGAGGACGACAGGGTGCATGTTGCGTATGGTTACGGGCTATTCACAGGGGGGCTAGGACTACACTATGGGGTGGAAAAAATTGGGGCAATGGTTATTCCGGTTTCGGGTGGTAACACAGCAAGGCAAATTAGCCTTATGGTTGATTTTGAAGCAACAGTTCTTTGCTGCACACCATCTTATGCACTTTACCTTGCGGACGAGATGAAGGCGATGGGACTTACAAAAGAGGATTTATCCCTAAAATATGGTGTGTTTGGTGCAGAGCCATGGACAGAGGAAATGCGCACCGAGATTGAAAATAAGCTGGGGCTAAAAGCGTACGACATCTACGGGCTATCCGAAATTGCAGGCCCAGGTGTGGCAACAGAGTGCAGCTACCGAGACGGAATACACATTCAGGCTGATAACTTCATAGCGGAAATTATTGACCCTGAAACAGGGGAAGTGCTTAAAGATGGGGAGCTGGGCGAGCTTGTGTTCACCTGTATCACAAAAGAGGCGCTACCACTTATCCGCTACCGCACAAAGGATTTATGCGTTTTACATAACGGAAAATGTGCCTGTGGACGCACCACAACAAGAATGGAAAAAATCAAGGGCAGAAGCGACGATATGATGATAATTCGTGGTGTTAATGTGTTCCCGTCACAAATTGAAAGTGTAATACTTAAATATGCTGAGGTTGAGCCTCACTATATGATTTACATTGACAGGGTAAACAACATCGACGCTATGGAGATACACATAGAGGTTAACGACGAGGTATTCTCCGACGAGGTTAAGGCATTAGAACTGCTTTCTAAAACAATAAAGGCGGATATTGACAGTGCAATTGGCGTTAGTGCAAAGATACGTCTTGTGGAGCAAGGCACAATTAAAAGAAGTGAGGGAAAAGCGCAAAGGATTGTAGACAAGAGAAAATTATTCGTGTAAAATAAACATATAAAGTATAGGGAGGTAATTTTTATGAAATTGACACAAGTTTCCGTATTTTTGGATAACAGAAAAGGCAGAATGATGGATATGACAAAGGTTCTGGCGGATAACAATATAGATATTAAGGCGCTTTATGTGGCGGACACGGCGGACTATGGAATACTTAGAATGATAGTTGACGATTCTGATAAGGCTAAAAAAGTGCTTAAAGATGCGGGATTTACAACAAAGCGCACCGAAGTTCTGGCAGTTCCAATAGAGGACGTTCCGGGTGGGCTGCACGAGATTGTTAAAATAATTAGCGAGAACGATATTTCCATTGAATATATCTATGCGTTTACAGGACGTGAGAATGATTCAAAGGCATCGGTAGTTATGAAGCTTAGTGATTTGGATGCAGCGGAGGCACTGCTTATAAAATAGCATAGGGGTGGAGCTTAAATGAAAAATTTTCTTTTAACATTTTTGATTTGCTTTATATTATGCGTTGTATTTATGATGTTTGGCGGCTACCTTATATTTGAAAACTTTTGGGTAGCTGTTGCACTTGTGGCATTTTTAATATCTTGCGTGGTTAGCGGTTTTTATGCAATGGCAACAAAGGTTGAGGAGCTTGAGCAGCGCTTGAAACGGATAGAGGATAAAGAATAATAATATTATAATAAGAAAAAGCTAGCGGAGTTTAAATTCTGCTAGCTTTTTTATATCTTTTGCTTACTTGTTAATTTTTCTGCTCTCATATTCCTTATTAAGCTTAACGACAACGCTAGTCAAACCAAGCAGACCCAATAGGTTTGGTATAACCATAAGCCCGTTAAATGTATCCGCAAGCTCCCACACAAGGTCAACCTTTAGTAGCGAGCCAATAACAATACAGATAACAACAGCAACTGCGTAGAACTTAACACCCTTTTTACCAAATAGGTATTTTATGTTTGTTTCGCCAAAAAAGTACCAGCCAATGATAGTGGAAAAAGCAAAGAATAACATACAAATCGCAACAAACACATTGCCCGCAGCACCAAAAGAAGAGAAGAAAGCGGCTTGAGTCATTGCAACACCCTTAAGTCCCAGTGTTAGGGAGTCGGTTGTTAATATAACCATGGCTGTCATTGTAAGAATAATAAATGTATCCACAAAAACACCCATCATAGCTATTGTGCCTTGCTTGCAAGGGTGGTTAACCTTTGCAATGGCGTGAGCATGTGGGGTGGAACCCATACCAGCCTCGTTACTGAAAAGACCACGTGCAACACCAAAACGGATAGCGTCACGTACTGTGCAACCAAGCACACCACCCAAAACTGCGCTAGGGTTAAATGCACCAATAAATATCATAGAGAAAGCCTCACCAACGTGCGAGAAGTTCATAGCTATTATAATAGAACCGCCTATTAGATAAAACAATGCCATAATTGGAACAATCTTCTCGGTAACAGAAGCAATCCGCCTAACGCCACCCAAGAAGATAAATCCGGCACAAAGCGCAACAGCAATACCAACATATAAAGGGTTCGTGTTAAATGCTGTTTTAAATGCATCACTAATGGAGTTGGATTGCACCATATTACCCATAAAGCCAAGTGCAAAAACGATTAGCACAGCAAATATTGCGGCGAGAGTTTTACCAAATTTGCCCTTGAAAGCGGCTTGTATATAGTAAACGGGCCCGCCCAAAACTGCTCCATCTTTAGTTGTTTTATATTGTTGCGCCAGTGTTGCCTCAGCATAGATTGTTGCCATACCAAAGAATGCAGAAACCCACATCCAAAAAATTGCACCGGGTCCGCCACTTGCAAGTGCGGTTGCGGCGCCGGCTAAGTTGCCTGTTCCAACTTGCGCCGCAACGGCGGTTGCAAGTGATTGGAAAGAGCTCATTCCGCTTTCATCAGCAGCATCGCCTTTTAATTTGATGTTAAGGAATGTTTCCTTAAAGCTTTCATTAAATTTTCTAATTTGCACAAAACGAAGTTTGAATGTGAAGAACACACCAGTTCCGCAAAGCAAAAAAAGTAAAAGAAAGTTCCACAAAAATTTATTGATGGTTACCGCAATCTCTAACATAAAATCCATTTTTAATCCCCCATATTTCTTTATATGCTTATTATCATAAGGTAGGAAAAGGAGATATGTCAACCTTTTTTAGCTATTTCGCATAAAAATAGCTCGAAAGTTTGTGCGGTGTAGACAAGTGAGGGGTATGTCCTTGCACAAAGAACAAATGTATTTCTAATAACTCAAAGAGGCTTGCTACAAAGGGTTTGAAACTTTAGGAATTAATAGGTTTAAAAATGCGGTGCATGGGGCAGAGGGGGTAACACCTTTTAGGGTGCAAATTCCAATACCACGTGGTGGGATTTTCGGAGATAATTCAATTTTAAAAAGCTCACCACTTTTTAAATGTGTGCTTGCAAATTCCTCTACCACGCATGAAATTCCTAAATTTATTTTGGCAAAATCCAGCATCAAGTCGTGAGACCCAAGCTCAATCTCTGGGAGTAAATTGCACCCCTGTTTTTCAAAAAAGCTATCCACATATTTCCGTGAGTTAGAGATTTGCTCAAGCAAAATCAGCGGTAGCTTACACAGCTCCTCCGGGGTGAGTGTTTTGCCTTTTAGATGTTTGAAATGGTTAGAGGCGACAAAAATATCCGAAATTTCGATAAAAGGAGTAATTAAAATACTCCCATCTTTAATAGGCAGATTTATTATGCAAAGGTCAATTTTACCATCTTTTAAAAGGGATATTTCATCTTTACTTGTGCGGTTAATAATTTGCAAGCGAATATTTGGGTGGCTTTTGTTAAAGGAATCAAGATAGGGTAAAAGCAAGTAGCGGGAGATTGTATCACCAACACCAATACGCAAATCACCTTGCTCCAATGCTTGCATTTTTGTTATTTCGCTTTCTCCTTTTTCAATTAGTGAAAGTGCGCTTTTAACATATTCATAAAGTGTTTTTCCCTCCAGTGTAAGTGTAACATTCTTTGCAGTACGGTTAAAAAGCTTTAAGCTCAGAGCTTTCTCCAAATTTTTTATGCTTTGGCTAACCGCTGATTGAGTCATATAAAGCTCCGCCGCACCCTTGGAGAAGGATAAATTTTTAGAAACATGGTAAAATATGCGGTAATATTCTAAATTAACATTCATATTAGCACTCCTTATCATTAACATTAGAATTATTAACTTTACTAATGATTATAAATCTATTATAATAAAATAGGATAAAGAAAACAATATAAATTTGTATATAAAAAGGAGAAAGTTATGGAAAGATTAGTTGGCACAATTTCAAGAGGAATTAGAGCACCAATCATCAGAGAAGGGGACGATCTTCCTAAAATAGTAGTGGAGAGCGTTCTTGCAGCTTCTAAAAGTGCAAATTTTGATATTCAAGATAAAGATATTATCGCAGTGACTGAGGCTGTTCTTGCAAGAGCGCAGGGCAACTATGCAAAAACTAGTGACATAGCGGACGACATCAAGGCAAAATTTGGTGATGCAACAATTGGCGTTGTATTCCCAATCCTTAGCAGAAACCGTTTCGCAATATGCCTAAAGGGTATTGCAATGGGGGCAAAAAAGGTTGTGCTAATGCTCTCTTATCCATCAGATGAAGTTGGAAATCATCTAATCGACCTTGACTTGTTAGACGAGAAGGGTGTTAACCCATGGACAGATGTTTTATCTGAAGCCAACTACAGAGAGCTTTTTGGAGAAAACAAGCACACTTTTACAGGTGTTGACTATGTTGACTACTATAAAGAACTAATAAAAAGCTGCGGTGCAGAGGTTGAAATTGTTTTTGCAAACGATGCTAAAACAATACTTAACTACACAAAGAATGTTGTGTGCTGCGATATACACACAAGAGTAAGAACAAAGAGAATTCTTAAGGCGAACGGTGGGGAGAAGATTATATCCCTTGACGAGATTTTGACAAGCCCGGTAAATGGCAGCGGATTCAACGCAGAATATGGACTACTTGGCTCCAACAAGGCAACAGAGGATAGTGTTAAGCTGTTCCCAAGGGATTGCACACCATTTGTTGAGGCTATCCAACAAGAAATTAAGAGAGTAACGGACAAAAATGTTGAGGTTATGGTGTATGGAGATGGAGCATTCAAAGACCCTGTAGGAAAAATTTGGGAGCTTGCAGACCCAGTTGTTTCCCCAGGATATACAAAGGGACTAGAAGGAACACCAAGCGAGGTTAAACTTAAATATTTAGCAGATAACAACTTTGCTCACCTAAGTGGCGATGCGCTTAAAGAGGCTATAAGCAAGTATATTGTTGAAAAGGATAATAAAGCAGAAGACCTTGTTGGAAATATGGCTTCTCAAGGAACGACACCAAGAAGGCTAACTGATTTGATTGGATCACTTTGTGATTTAACATCAGGAAGTGGCGATAAGGGAACGCCAATTATCTATGTTCAAGGCTATTTTGATAACTACACAAAATAATTACCGGTTTAAGAGGGTGGATTATAAAATCCACCCTCTTTTTGTTTAACTGAAGAAATGGGGAAAGTGTAATGGGCTGTGAAATAATCCACAACGCATTACACTGTGTAAAGCTGTATCGGAAAAATCAAAATTAATATGCGTTAAAAGATCTATAGCTTAACCCGTTTAAGCTCAAAGGCTTCTCTTGCATTACGCATACTTTCAGAGGTCTTTTCGTAGTTTTTAACCATTATCCCTGCCTGCAAAACAGCAATAACAGAAAGCTCGCTTATACGTGCCGATGGCCAATCACTTAAGTTTGATGATGAGGCAGCGGAGCAATAAAGTACGATGTCTGATACATCTGTAATGGGGGAGTCCACATAACCTGTTATGCATATGGTTGTGGAACCACTCTTTTTTGCAACCTTGAGTGCATCAATAGTATTTATAATTCTGCCGCTGTGTGCAATGCCAAGTGCAACATCATTTTTGCTTAGGTTGGCAGCGGTTGCCACTTGTGCAAAGGCATCGGTATGCACGTTGCAGTTAAGCCCAAGGTTGGTAAATAGGTTGAATGCTGTTCCCGCAATAGAGCCTGAACTACCCTCACCATAAATCTGTATTTTTTTTGCTCTTGATAGGGCATCTATAGCTTTTTCAAGCTCTGCATCATTCAAAACCATAAAGGTATCGTCAATAATACTTTTATGCCCGTTAAAAAGCTTTTGCTTAATAACGTTAATGCTGTCCTTTTTGTTTATGTGGTTGTTCTCGCCCGACATCGAAAGAATAGAACGCTCAATATAAAATTTAAGCTCAGTATAACCCCTGAAACCAATAGTATTACAAAACCTAATTATAGTAGCGGGGCTGGTAGCTGTTCGTTTAGAAAGCTCTTGGACTGAAAGGTTAAGTATGGCAGTTTTTTCCTCCATTATATAGCTTGCAACCTTTCGCTCTGCCTCGCTAAAATAGCCAAAGTGGTTTTTAATGCGTGCTATATACTCTTCGGAATTAGCATCTCTTGGGGATTTTCCATTATCGAACTTTATATTGTAGCTCATAGTATCACACATCCTATTTAAATATACTTCTATATATTATCACATAATATTTTAAAAGTAGCAATCAATTATAAGAATATAAGAGGAAAAATATTATTTTAAATGATGTTTAGAATTTAAGCATCACCTTTATAACATTTTCTGTTTTCTTATCCACAATTTCCATTGCTTTTGCACATTCTTCAACAGGCATTACTTTGGAGATAAGGGGGGAAACATCTATTTTGCCTGCGTTGATGGCATCAATAATAGTGTTAAAATCCTCAATTGTATACATATTGGAGCCGAGCAAATTTATTTCTCGCATTTGAAGGTTGGAGAGATTTATGTTAATCTCCCTTCCTACAATTGCAATTTGCACTATTTCGCCACCACGTTTAGTTAGATTTAGTGCATCCTTAAATGTGCCCTCACTGCCAAAAGCAAGGAAGGTAACATCAACACCTTTGCCATCTGTCAGGCTCATAATTTTTTCGATGACGTCCTCCTTGAGGGGGTTGAAAACGTGGGAACAGCCAATTTGTTTTGCAATTTGAATGTTATAATCAAGAGCGTCAGTCATTATAATTTTGGTTGCACCGGCAAGTTTTGCAGCCATAAAAACACCAAGACCAATGGGACCAGCACCAATAATCAGTGCTGTTTTGCCCTCTGTTAGCTTAGAAATACGAACGGCGTGTGCGCCAACTGCAAGCACTTCCACCAACGCACCCTCCTCAAAAGAAAGCTTTGATGGCATTTTAATTACTGTTTTTTCTGGTGCCACAAAAAATTCTCCAAATGAGCCAACCCATCCGCCTGAACCAAGAACCTTTTTTTGTGGGCAAATATTATACTTGCCCTCCTTACACCACTCGCACTCGCCACAACCATAGTGCGGCTCAACGATAACATTATCACCAACCTTAAAGCGGGATACGTTTGCGCCAACCTCCACAACAATGCCGCCAACCTCGTGGCCGGAAACAACGGGTGGAATTCTAAATGGGTGGGTGCCATGGTATGCGTGAACCTCTGAGCCGCAAATTCCTGTTACAACTGTTTTAATTTTAACATGATTTGCATCAACAAGGGTAGGTTCAGGAATATCATCTCTAAATACGATGGAAAGGGGTTTATCTATATATGCAGCGCGCATGATTTTGCCTCCTTTAAAAATTTTTTTTAGTCCATATGAGAGCCGCCGTTTATGTCTATATCCTCCCCTGTGATGTATGAAGCACAATCACTTGCAAGGAAGGCAACGGTAGCAGCAACTTCGTCAGCTGTGCCCGGTCTTTGCATTGGGATTGTTTTCCATGTTGCAAGTTCTTTTTCCATTGGTAGCCCTGCTCTAATGTCAGTTGCAACAAGCCCAGGGCAAACGCTGTTAACGGTAATACCGTCTTCAACAACCTCTCTCGCAAGTGCTTTTGAAAAGCCAAGGATACCAGCCTTTGCAGCAGAATAGTGAGCTCCGCCATAAACACCGCCACCACGCTTGCCAGAAACTGAGCTTAGGTTAACAATTCTGCCATACTTGTTTTTTTGCATATAAGGAACAACAGCTTTGGAACAAAGGAAGGTGCCTGTCAGATTAACGGATATTATTCTGTTCCAATCGTCCAGTGTTGTATTTAGTACTGTTACAGGTTGAGTGATGCCTGCGTTATTGATTAGGATATCAATTTTCCCCAGCTCTTTTTCTGATTGCGCCATAAGATTTGCAATGCTTTCTTCATTTGTAACATTAACCTCAACAGCGATAGAGCGTCTGCCCATATCTTTTATAAGATTGGAAACCTCGGTTGCGCCGGCAAAATCCATGTCTGCAACTACAACGTCGCACCCTTTTTGTGCAAGGTATAGGCAGATAGACCTGCCAATTCCTCTTTTAGAGCCTGCACCCGTTACTACTGCTACTTTACCTTCAAAATTCATCTTAATTTCTCCTTTAATCTATTTAAGTAATATTTTTGCTTCTTCAACTATGTCTTTAACGGTTATTCCGTTTAGCTCCATCAAAATTTCGTAAGGAGCAGATTGACCAAATTGGTCTTTAACGCCAATACGCTTAACAATGCCTTTACCAGCTTCAGCCGCAATTTCGCAAACAGCACTACCCAAGCCATTTATTATGTTGTGGTCCTCAACTGTGATAATTTTGCCGATGCTGTTTATGCATTTTAACACTTCTTCCTTGTCAATTGGCTTGATTGTGTGCATATCAACAAGCTTAACGCTAATCCCTTGCACCTCTAGCTCTTTTGCAGCCTTAACCGCTATGCAAACTGTGTCGCCATTTGCAATAATTGCAATATCGTTGCCCTCTTTTATAACGTTTGCCTTGCCAATTTTAAGCTCCACATTCTCGTCATAAACAAAAGGAATTGGGTCACGAGTAAAGCGAAGGTAGACAGGGCCATCAATATTTAGGGAATCCGCTACAAGCTTTCTTGTTGCGTGGTAGTCTGCACCCATAACGATTGTCATATTAGGCAGAGTACGAAGCACCCCCATATCTTCAATGGATTGGTGGCTTGCGCCATCATTTGCAGGGGTGAGCCCACCGTGGGAACAGGCAATTTTAACGTTTAGGTTTGGGTAGCAAACCTCTTGCCTTATTTGCTCAAGCATCCTAAGGGAGCCAAAGATAGCATAAGTGCTAACAAAAGGAATTTTGCCCGTTGTTGCAAGTCCAGCTGCGACCCCACAAGCATTTTGTTCAGCTATACCAACGTTGACGTGTTGATTTGGCAGCTGGGTGGAAAAATCAACAGTTTTGCACGACTTGCCGATATCACAATCAACAACATATATATCTTTATTTTTCTTGCCAAGTGCTAAAATTTCATCTCCGAATGCATCTCTAAGTGATTTTCCGCTCATTAGTTTAGTCCTCCTTCTAGTTCTGCCATTGCTTTTGCATATTCTTCGTCGTTAGGCGCCATACCGTGCCACATAACAACATTTTCCATGAAGGAAACGCCCCTTCCTTTAACAGTATCACAAACAATTGCCTTTGGAACACCATTTTTCCTGTTCCTTATAAGGTCAAGTGCTGCCACAATTTCCTCCATTTTATGCCCATTAATTCTAATGGTTTCAAACCCAAAAGCTTCAATTTTCTTTGCAAGGTCACCTGTTGGCATAATTTCTTCACATGTACC
>CAZMCJ010000015.1:18371-19019 GCA_964564795.1 uncultured Eubacteriales bacterium
CTATAAAAAGGACAAGGTTATCTAGCTTATACTTAACGGCAGATTGTGCTGCCTCCCAAATTTGCCCCTCTTGCGCTTCGCCATCCCCAACAAGTGTAAAAACACGGTAATCTTTGTTATCCCTCTTTGCGGCAATCGCCATACCAACACCACAGGATAACCCTTGACCAAGGGAACCTGTTGAGATGTCTATACCTGGGCATCTTTTCATATCGGGGTGACCTTGTAAAATAGAGCCATATGCACGCAAGGTGTTTAATACCTCTTTATCAAAAAAGCCCAGCATACCAAGTGCAGAATAAAGTATAGGACAAACGTGGCCTTTGGAAAGAACAAACCTATCTCTATCTTCCCATTTTGGGTTTTTAGGGTCGATGTTCATCTCCCTAAAGTAAAGTGCGGTTATAATATCCGCCGCCGACATAGAGCCGCCTGGGTGGCCTGATTGGGCGGAGTAAATCATTGTCATAGCAGTTTTGCGAAGCTCTATGGCTGTTTCTTTTAGCTCTTGAATAGTTACATTTTTCATCTTTACACCTCTATAAATAAATTATTTTAGCAAGCTAGGTAGGAACATTGAAATTGCAGGGATATACGTTACCATCAGTAGAACAACAATGGAAACCAAAACAAATGGCCATACCTCTT
>CAZMCJ010000016.1:0-9617 GCA_964564795.1 uncultured Eubacteriales bacterium
TTTTGCCATATTATCTGCAAGGGATTGTGCAATGTTGATTTGTTGCATGCCGATTTGGTTTGCGGGAATATCAAGCCCCAGCTTTGCAACAACTGATGTGATTTGCTCGGCGCTCATACCCACGATATAGGTAAGTGGCTTTGTTATAACCTGGTAAAGTCCAAAAATGATAGGCAGCTGAATAAGCATTGGCAAACAGCCTGATGCAGGGTTAGCGCCTTCCTCTTTATATAATTTCATAAGCTCTTGTGATTGCTTTTCTTTGTCATGTTTATATTTTTTTTGCAGTTCTGCAATTTTTGGTTGCAGTATGGCAGTTTTAGCCATAGATTTTTGTTGTTTTAGCGATAATGGGAACAAGATAATCTTAACAATAATTGTAAAGATTACAAGGGCAAGGCCATACGAGTTCACCAAATTATAAATAAACCCCAAAATAAACCCTAATGGTTGATTTATTATTAAATCGAAAATATTCATTCTTTCCTCCAAAAAAGTACTATCACCCAAACCAAAATTATTTTAAAGGGTCGTACCCCCCCTTATTAAATGGGTGACATTTAGAAATGCGTACGATTGAAAGACAGCTCCCCTTTAAAAATCCATATTTTTCGTAAGCGTCAAGCGCATAAGCGGAGCAAGTTGGGTGAAATCGACAGGTGGAATTTTTTTTAAGCGGGCTTATTTTACTGCGGTAAAATTTTATCAGCTTAACCATTATCCACTTCATTTTTTCCACATTCTTTCCATAGTTCTAGTTTTTTAAGTAGTGTTATAAGTGACTTTTGGGTATCAAAAAAAGTGGCATTCGCCATTTTAAAGCGGGAAACTATGACGATGTTGTAGCCATCTTTAACATTTTCTTCATTCAAGCGGTAGCTTTCTTTGATTATGCGTTTAATCCTGTTCCTTATAACAGCCTTGCCGATTTTTACATTAACGGTAATACCAAGATTATTTTTGCCCCACCTATCCTTTGTTGCATAAAACGCCATATAGGGTGTTGATGCGGTTGCGCCTTTTTTGTAGATGTAGCGAAAAGTCCTGTTGCTTTTAATCATATTTGTTTTTTTCATATTATCTCCTATTAAATGGAGGCTTTTTAAAAAAAAGAAAAAAGTAGGGCAGACAAAATGCCTACCCCTGCAACAAATTAATGTGTTAATCTTTTTCTGCCCTTTAATCTTCTGCATTTTAATACTTTTCTACCACTGCTGTTTTTCATTCTTTTTCTAAAACCGTGCTCTTTGCTTCTTTGTCTTTTCTTTGGTTGGTAGGTTCTTACCATCTTGTCCACACCTCCTTTAGTGTTTAAAAAGGGGTTTGCACCCTTACAAATCTATCTTCTTTTGCTTAAATGAAGTTAGTTTTTTCTTCGTCACATAGTCATTCTATATTATATATTAGGGGCATTAGTTTTGTCAAGTAAAAAATCTTCCAGTCCTTTTAAAATAAGGCAAAATTGTGATAATTAAGAGTTGTTAAAAAGCAAATTATATGCTACAATATAATAATGTATAGTTATGTAAAATGGGAGTTTAATGCTTTTAAAAAAATAACTTACCTTCTATTTAAGAAAGGATTGAAATAATATGGCTAACCCTTATAACCCATATATTGAGCTTATGGAAAAAAACCCCGCTCTTTGCACACAATATGATGATTTGTGGGCGAAGATTTTGGGCTATATAAAAGCCAACAAAGTGGTGGACGAAATTTCCCTTAAAACATGGTTCAACGATATCTTTATTGTTGCCATTTCCGCCTCTGCTGTTGCTTTTTTTATTCCAATAAAATTTCAGCGTGATGTTTTGATGGAGCGTTTTAGTGGCGAGATTGAAAACGGAGTTACCGCCATCTTGGGACGGGAGCTAAAGCTGCATTTTTTAGAGGACGGTGAGGCACCGTTTGATATTGAAAGCGAAGAGCTTGCCCCCGAACCACAGCAGCCCCTTATCCAAACAGAAAGCGATTACGAATACACCTTTGATACCTTTATTGTGGGTAACTCCAACCGTTTTGCCCACGCCGCAGCTGTTGCAGTTGCAAACAACTCCACCTCGTCGTACAACCCACTGTTTATTTATGGTGGAAGTGGACTTGGAAAAACCCACCTGCTACACGCAATTATGAATCACACACGGAAATTAAACCCAAAAGCTAATATAGTTTACCTAAAGGGTGATGATTTTACAAACGAGCTTATCGCCGCAATCCAAAAGGGTAACCACGTGGAGTTTCGCTCCAAATACCGATATGCTGATTTATTGCTTGTTGACGATATCCAGTTTATTGCGGGCAAGGAAATGACACAAGAGGAATTTTTCCACACCTTTAACACCTTGCACGAGGCTAAAAAGCAAATTGTTCTAACATCAGACAGGCCACCAAAGGAAATTGCAACGCTTGAAGAGAGGCTTCGCACCCGTTTTGAGTGGGGCTTGCACGCCGACATCTCCCCACCAGATTTTGAAACACGTGTTGCAATCATTCGCAGAAAGGCATCTGTACTTGGAATTGTTCTAAATAATGATATTGTAGAGATAATTGCAAACAATGTCAAATCCAACATTCGTCAGCTGGAGGGTGCTGTTAAAAAGCTAAAAGCCTTCCACGTGCTTACAGGGTCGGAGATTAACCAAACGCTCGCACAAAACGCAATTAAAGATATGTTTACAGAGGGAAGCGGCAAGCTTTTAACCCCAACCCTAATTGTGGATGAGGTTTCAAAGTTCTATAAAATAAAGCCATACGAAATACTAAGCAAAAAGCGTACAAGCGAAATTGCAGTTCCTCGCCAGGTTTCAATGTATATAATTAGGGAAACAATGGATATGAGCCTTCCTGCTATCGGTAAGTTTTTTGGTGGGCGTGACCACACAACCGTTATCCACTCCATCAAAAAAACAGAGAACGAAATGCTGGAAAACCCAACCTTTAAGCACCAAATAAACGAGCTTATTAAAAACATAAAGGATAACTAAAGTTTTCAACATTTTATTAACATGTTTAACAACCTTTTAAACATTATCCACAGTTTTCCACATTTTTTGCCTTGTCCTGTTGATATCTTTAAACTTGTTAACACCACTGTTAAATCGGCAAAGTGGTTGTATCAAAGGGCTTATCCCCCTTTTCAACATATACACACCCCCTACTACTACTACTGTTTTTATATATTTATTATATTATATATAAATAATAAAGAAAGAGAGATTTATATATGGAATTCTTTTGCGAGAAAAGTTTATTATTAGACGGAATTAATGCAGCCTCCAAGGCTGTTTCATCAAAATCCACCATTTTAGCAATAGAGGGCATTTTAATTTCTTCACTGGGAAGCAACAAAATCTCCCTTGTTGGCTACGATTTGGAAATTGGTATTGAGTGCAACGTTGAGGCTGATATTATAAAAGGTGGCAGTGCAGTAATTAATGCCAAAATTTTCAGCGATATTATACGCAAAATGCCAAATGGAACAATTAAGATAACCATTGACGAAAAAAACATAACAAATATAAAGTGCAAAAGCACCGAATTTGATATAGTGGCACTTAGTGCAGACGATTTCCCGTCACTTCCCACCATTGAGGGTGGCAAGACCATTAATATAAAGGCAAACGTCCTTAAAAGTATGATTAAGCAAACCCTTTTCTCTATTTCTCAAAGCGATACAAAGCCTGTGCATACAGGTAGCCTGTTTGAGGTTACAAAGGAGCAGATAAAAATTGTTGCCGTTGATGGCTATCGCCTTGCAATCAGAAAGGAAAAATGGCTAAACGATTACGAAGCCTCCTTTGTAGTTCCCGGTAAGACTTTAGGAGAGATCCTAAAAATTATTAAGGACGATGACGAGAGCCTTGTGACCATGACCATTACAAGAAAGCACATTTTGTTTGAGATTGAGGAGATTACCCTTGTTTCCAGACTGCTTGAAGGGGAATTTCTTAATTATAACAACGCAATACCAACCGAGGAGGTTTATAACCTTAAAATTAATAAAAGGGAATTGCTGGACTGCGTTGAGCGTGCCTCACTTGTAATAAACGAGAAGGTTAAAAGCCCAATAAAGATTAAAATAACAAGGGAAAAACTTCTTCTTTCGTGTGCCTCCACAATGGGCAAGGTAACAGACGAAATTGCAATTGAAAATAAGGTTGATGATGAGATGGAAATAGGATTTAACAACAAGTACCTTATGGACGCACTAAAGGCAAGCGAGGAGGAGGAAGTGAGAATTTCCTTTAAATCCCCCCTTTCCCCTTGTGTTATAACAAAGCAAGATGGGGACGAATGTTTGTTTCTAATACTGCCGGTTAGGCTGAAAGGATAAAATATGGAAACAGAAAAAATAAAAATAACAACTGAGTATATAAGGCTGGGGGAGCTTTTAAAGTTTAGCGGAGTGTGCGAAAACGGGGGGGACGCAAAGGACCTTATTTTGGAGGAAGTTATAAAGGTAAATGGCGAAATTTGCACAATGCGTGGCAAAAAGCTAAGAAATGGCGACGAAATAGTAATCGACGACAGCCTAACACTAATTATAGAGGGGCCGATGTAGGTGGTATTTACAGATTTTTGCCTAAAAAACTTTAGGTGCTATAAGGAAAAAAAACTACATTTTAATAAAGGCATCAACGTTATCGTGGGCAAAAATGCGGTGGGCAAAACAACCATTTTGGAGGGGATTTTCTACCTTTGCGTAACAAAATCCTTTCGCAGCGCCCTTGATAGGGAGCTGTGCGCCTTCGGCGAAACGGATTTTTCCCTCTGCCTTAATGTTAAGAGCAGAAATGAAGAGAGGGAGATTTGCGCAAAGTGGGAAAATGGAAGGAAAAGCCTATTTATAAATGGCATAAAAAAAGAAAAACGCAGCGAGTTTGTGGGGCAAATTAAATGCGTTTTGTTTGCACCGGAGCATCTTTTATTAATAAAGGGCAGCCCAACGGAGCGCAGGCGGTTTATGGATATGGGGATATGCCAAATAAGCCCCAACTATTATATGCTGCTTAGCACCTACCAAAAGCTGCTGGAACAAAAAAATATATTGCTGCGGCGTGGGCAAAACCAAAGTAGCGATGCACTTCTCTCCGTTTATAATGAGCGGTTGGCACCCCTTAATGTAGCCATTATGCGGGCAAGGGGGGATTACCTTTCACGCATTGAAGCTTTTGCTATAAAAACCCATTTGGAGATTTCAAAGGGTATTGAAAATTTAAAGGTTGACTATACGCCTGCATTTGATATAGCAAGCAACGAGGAGCAAGTCTTTCGTGAGCTGGAGCGCAAAAAGGAGAGGGAGTATATGCAAAAATCCTCCTCATTTGGTGTTCATCGTGACGACTTCACCGTTAAAATCAATGGGTTTGAGGCAAAGCTTTTTGCCTCACAGGGGCAAGTAAGAAGCTCGGTGCTCTCCCTTAAAATGGCGGAGTGTTCGCTACTTAAAGAGGAGTTTGGCGAGTCCCCCGTTTTGCTCCTTGATGACATCCTAAGCGAGCTTGATGCCTTTCGCAAGAAGTACGTGCTTAACCACCTGGATAATATGCAGGTTATAATAACGTGCTGCGAAAACCGCCTGAGGGGCAGAAACGCAACCATAATTAAGCTGTAAAAGGAGAAGGTTTATGTATATCCACTTAGGGTCGGACATTGTTGTTAATATGAAAAATGTAATTGGTATTTTTGATATGGAGAAAACAACCGTTTCTAAAATAACCAAGGAATATTTAAGGGCAGTCTCCGAACGGGGGAGTGTTATAAATGTTTCCACCGAGCTGCCCCGCTCCTACATAGTGTGTGAGGTGGAGGGAAAAAATGTTATATATATAAGCCAAATTTCGCCGGCTACTCTAAGCAAGAGGTGCGGCTTTATTGACGATATATCTCTTAAATAAATTGCGACTTAAGTAACAGCGCAAAACAAGAAAGGAAATGGAAAAATGGACGAAAACATTAAAAATGGAGTTTATGACGAAACCCAGATACAAGTGTTAGAGGGGATGGAGGCGGTTCGCAAACGCCCCGGTATGTACATTGGCTCAACCTCGTCAAGGGGTCTGCACCACTTGGTTTACGAGATTGTGGATAACGCAATAGACGAATCACTTGCGGGATACTGCGATGCAATAAACGTTGATATATTGCCGCAAAACATAATAAAGGTAACGGACAACGGACGAGGTATACCTGTCGGTATTCAAACACAAATGGGCATATCCGCACTGGAGGTTGTTTTCACCGTTCTTCACGCCGGCGGAAAGTTTGGCGGAGAGGGGTACAAGGTTTCTGGCGGTCTTCACGGTGTTGGCGCAAGCGTTGTTAACGCACTAAGCGAATACTTAGAGGTAATTGTTAAAGACGGCAAGCATATTCATAAACAGCGCTATGAGCGTGGTGTTGCAACAGCTCCAATTGAGGTAATTGGGGATACAAATGAAACGGGAACAACCGTAACCTTTAAGCCGGACGACCAAATTTTTGAGGAAGTGGAGTTTGACTACGAAATCCTGCTAAAGCGCCTGCGTGAGCAAGCATTCCTAAACGCCGGTGTGCGCATTATAATAAGGGATTTGCGCACTGAAGAAATAATTGAGGAAGACTTGATGTACGAGGGGGGAATTCGCTCCTTCGTTGAATATTTAAACGAAAACAAGGGTGCAACAACCCTTCACAATGTAATTTACCTAAAAGCGGTGGAGGAAAATTGCGAGGCGGAAGTTGCAATGCAATATAACGACAGCTATTCGGAGAACATCGTGTCCTTCGCAAACAACATTCACACGACTGAGGGCGGAACACACGAAACAGGCTTTAAAAGTGCGCTGACAAAGGCGATAAACGACTACGCACGTGAAAAGGGCTTGCTAAAGGATTTGGATAAAAACCTTTCGGGCGATGATACACGTGAGGGTATAACCTGCGTTATCAGCGTTAAGCTAACCGATGCACAGTTTGAGGGACAAACCAAAACAAAGCTTGGCAATAGCGAGATGCGCGGCCTTGTTGAGGGATTGGTTGGGGAGCGTCTGCGTGAATTTTTGGAGGAAAACCCAAGCGTTGCCCGCACAATAATCGAAAAATCCCTAACAGCTGCAAGGGCGAGGGAAGCGGCACGTAAGGCAAGGGAATTAACAAGAAGAAAGAGCGTTTTGGAAAGCTCACAGCTACCCGGTAAGCTGTTTGATTGTAACGATAATGACCCAACTAAAACTGAAATTTATATAGTGGAGGGTGACTCTGCGGGGGGCAGTGCAAAGGGTGGACGTGATAGCAAGTATCAAGCCATTTTGCCACTTTGGGGTAAGATGCTAAACGTAGAAAAGGCAAGGATTGACAAGGTCTATGGCAACGAAAAGCTTATGCCCGTTATTCTTGCACTTGGTGCAGGCATTGGTGACGATTTTGACACCGCAAAGCTAAGGTATCACAAAATTATTATAATGGCGGATGCCGACGTTGACGGTAGCCATATCAGAACTCTGCTTTTAACCTTCTTCTTCCGCCATATGCGTCCACTTGTGGAGGGGGGATATATTTATATCGCTCAACCACCACTATTTAAGCTCACAAGGGGCAAAAAGACGCTTTACGCTTACGATGAGAAGGATCGTGATAGACTTCTTGCCCAATTGCGAGAGGGCAATGAGAACGCCAAAATAGACATTGGACGCAACAAGGGTCTTGGTGAGATGGATTCCAGCGAGCTATGGGAAACCACAATGAACCCCGAAACAAGGACTCTTCTTCGTGTAACTTTGGACGATGCAATCTCAAGCGACAAAATTTTCTCCATCTTGATGGGGGAAAAGGTGGAGCCACGCCGTGAATTTATAGAAGCTAATGCAAGATACGTTAAAAATTTGGATATATAAGGCAACAAAGCAAGAAAGGAAGGTATTAAATTATGAATTACGATGACCAAAAAATTGTTGAAGTTGACATAGAAAGTGAAATGAAAAAATCCTATATCGACTATGCGATGAGCGTTATTGTTGGCAGAGCCTTGCCCGATGTGCGTGACGGGCTTAAGCCTGTTCACCGCCGCATACTCTACACAATGTTCGAGGATGGGCTTTACCACAACAAGCCCTTTCGCAAGGCGGCTACAACAGTCGGCGACGTTCTGGGGCGCTATCACCCACATGGTGATGCTGCGGTTTACGACTCGTTAGTTCGTCTGGCGCAAGATTTCTCCCTGCGTTACCCGCTCGTTAACGGGCATGGTAACTTTGGTTCCATAGATGGTGACCCACCCGCTGCATACCGTTACACAGAGGCAAGAATGGCAAAGGTTGCAAGCCAAATGCTAACGGATATTGATAAAGATACTGTTGATTTCACCCCAAACTTTGATGAGCTTTATAATGAGCCCGTTGTTTTGCCCTCCCGCTTTCCAAACCTTTTGGTAAACGGTTCTATGGGTATTGCGGTTGGTATGGCAACCAATATTCCCCCCCACAATATGGCGGAGGTTATAAACGGCGTTATTGAGGTTATTGATAACGAGGAGGCAACCCTTGACGACCTGATGGAGCATATAAAGGGCCCCGACTTCCCAACAGGTGGAATTATTATGGGAAAAAGCGGTATTAGGGAGGCTTACTACACAGGCAAGGGTAGGCTTAAGGTACGCTCCAAGTGTGATATTGAGGAGTTCAAGGATGGACGCTTTAGGATTGTTGTAACCGAAATACCATATATGGTTAACAAAAGCAGAATGGTTGAAAGCATTGCAAACCTTGTTAAGGAAAAAAGGGTGGAGGGCATTTCTGCCCTTCGTGACGAAAGCTCGGACAGAGTTGGAATTAAGGTTGTAATTGAGCTTAAAAAGGACGCAAATGCACAGGTTATCCTAAACCAACTATACAAGCACACCCAACTGCAAGAAACATTTTCAATAAACCTGCTTGCACTGGTGGGCAAACAGCCAAAGGTTTTAAACCTGCGGGAGATTTTGGACCACTACATTGCCTTCCAAAAGGAAGTTGTTAAAAGAAGGTGCCAGTTTGACCTTAAAAAGGCACGTGAAAAGTCACACATTTTAGAGGGGCTAAAGATAGCAAGCGATAACATAGACGAGGTTATCAACATAATCCGTGCAAGCTATAACGATGCAAAAGCTCGCCTTATGGAGCGATTCACCCTTTCGGACATTCAGGCGCAAGCAATCCTTGATATGCGCTTAGGGCGGTTGCAAGGGCTGGAGGTTGATAAGATTGTTGACGAGCTGAGTTCCCTACTTAAATTTATAGATGAGCTTTTGATTATACTTGCTGACGATAAAAAAATACTAGAAATTGTTAGGAAAGAGATTATTGAAGTGCGTGATGCGTTTAAGGACGACCGCCGCACCGAAATATCCCCAATTGATGACGATTTGGACATAGAGGATTTGATTAAAGAGGAAGAGTGTGTATACACACTTACAAATTCCGGCTATATTAAGCGCATACCTTCAGTCACCTATAAGGCGCAAAGGCGTGGTGGGCGTGGTATCACCGCAATGTCAACAAAGGACGACGATTTCATCAAGGAATTGTTCACCTCCTCTACCCATAATTTCCTTTTGTTCTTTACAACAAAGGGCAGAATGTACAAGGTTAAACGTGTGTTGG
>CAZMCJ010000016.1:9627-16039 GCA_964564795.1 uncultured Eubacteriales bacterium
AGAGGGCGAGTACCTTATGATGCTAACCAAAAAGGGCACAATCAAAAAATGCTCCCTTATGGATATTAACTCCAAGCGTACGGGTGGTATCATTGTTCTAACCCTTGAGGAAAACGATGAGCTTATCGAGGTTAAAAAGACAGACGGCGACAGCCAAGTTATAATAGGCAGCAGAAACGGAAAGGCGATAAGGTTCCACGAGAAGGATGTTCGACAAACGGGCAGAAGCTCTATGGGCGTTCGCTCAATCCGCCTGGCTGCAAGCGATTATATCGTTGGAATGAGCATAATCCGTGACGACGCTCAGCTACTCACAATTACCGAAAAGGGCTATGGCAAGCGCACCCCACTTTCCGAGTATAAATTGCAGGGCAGAGGGGGCAAGGGTGTTACCAACTACAACATCACAGCTAAAACGGGCAAGGTTGTTGGCATAAAGGTGGTTGACGATAATGACGATATTATGATGATATCATCAGACGGAATAATTATTAGGTTTAGCGCAAGCGGAGTTTCCTCCTTTGGGCGTGTGGCGCAGGGTGTTATCCTTATGCGTGTGGCGGCGGACGAAACGGTTGTGACTATGGCACGAACAGTTAAAGAGGAAGATGAAGAAAGCGACGAATTCGATTCTGTGCAAGATGAAAAGGAAAATGTAGAAGATTCCGATACTGCGCAAGATGAAAAGGAAAATGTAGAAGATTTCGATACTACGCAAGATGAAAAGGAAAACCAAGAAGATTTTGATACTCCCCAAGATGAGAAGGAAAACACACAAGGTTAATATGAAAGTGTGGATAACTTTTTAACCACAAATAGTGTATAATGTGGAAAAAATTAAGGCTATGTTATCAAGCACTAATTTATAACAAAATTAATTAGTACAAAAGCTAAAAAATCAACAAAAACATTAATTTTTAATACAAATTGTAAAAAAATATAGCAAAAACTAAGTTTAAACTGTGGAAAACTCTGTGGAAAGAGTGTAAAACTGTGCATAAATGCATAAAAACAAAATTTATTTAAGGAGTAGTGGCAAAATGCTTTTAAACAACGAAAAAACAATGGATAAGGTGGTTGCCCTTTGCAAAGGTAGGGGATTTGTGTATAGCGGTAGCGAAATTTATGGCGGACTTGCTAACACTTGGGATTACGGCCCACTGGGTGTGGAGCTTAAAAACAACGTTAAACGTGCGTGGTGGAAAAAATTTGTGCAATGCTCGCCATACAACGTGGGGCTTGATGCGGCAATACTAATGAACCCAAAGGTGTGGGTGGCATCTGGCCACGTGGGGGGGTTCTCCGACCCACTAATGGATTGCAAAAAGTGCAAAACCCGCCACCGTGCGGATAAGCTAATCGAGGACGCACTGGGCCAAGAGGCGGCAGTGGGGCTTGATAATAAGCAAATGCTGGATTTAATAATCGAAAACAAAATAGTTTGCCCAGACTGTGGAGCAGCGGATTTTACCGACATCAGGAAGTTTAACCTTATGTTCAAAACTTTTCAAGGTGTAACGGAGGACAGCAAGAACGAAATTTACCTTCGCCCCGAAACTGCGCAAGGCATTTTTGTTAACTTTAAAAACGTGCAAAGAACAACCCGCAAAAAGGTGCCTTTTGGCATTGCCCAAATTGGTAAATCATTCAGGAACGAGATTACCCCAGGCAACTTTACCTTTAGAACACGTGAGTTTGAGCAGATGGAGCTTGAGTTCTTCTGCAAGCCGGGCACCAACCTTGAGTGGTTTGACTACTGGAGGACGCAGTGCAAAAATTTCCTTCTTTCCCTTTCAATCAAGGAAGAAAACATTAAAATGCGTGACCACGAGAAGGAGGAGCTTTCTCACTACTCCAACGCAACAACAGATATAGAGTTTATGTTCCCATTTGGTTGGGGGGAGCTGTGGGGCATTGCGGATAGAACGGACTACGACCTTAAACAGCACGAAATGCACTCGGGGGAGAGTATGGAATACTTTGACCCAACCACAAACGAAAAATATGTGCCACACGTTATCGAGCCATCACTGGGAGCGGATAGAGTTGTGCTTGCTTTCATCGTGGAGGCGTATGACGAGGAAGTTGTTGATGCAGAAAAGAATGACAGCCGTGTTGTAATGCGTTTTCACCCTGCAATCGCACCTATAAAGGGCGCAATACTGCCACTTACCAAAAAGCTAAGCGAGGAAGCGTTGGAGATTTACACCGACCTTTCCAAGCACTTTATGATGGATTTTGACGAAACGGGAACAATCGGCAAAAGATACCGCCGTCAAGACGAAATTGGTACACCATTTTGCATAACATATGACTTTGAAACAAGGGAAGATGGTTGCGTAACCATCAGAAATCGTGACACAATGGCGCAAGAGCGTGTGGCGATTAAAGATTTAAGGGCTTACATCGAAAGGGCAATGGAATTTTAACTTAAAATTTATTTAAAAAGTTGCCAAAGGGCGGAAATGGAGCTGGAATTTGGATACATTACTTTCAAAAAATATTTTGCATAAGGGGGATTGCCCACTTCACTATTTCACAAGTGAGAGGGTGGAGGGGCGTGCGAACCTTGTTCTAATCCATGGCGCAGGGGCGGATAGAAAAAGCTTTAACCAGCTAATTGAGATGCTGCCCGAAAAATACAACATACTATCCGTTGATTTGCGTGGCCACGGGGCTAGTATGCCCGCCGCACAAATGATAACGGCGGAGCTGTTAATAGAGGACGTTGCCGACGTTTTGAAGGATGCAAATATCAATGAGGCAATCTTAATCGGGCAGGGCATTGGCGGTGCTATCATACAGGAGCTTGTGTTTAGGAACAAGGACCTAGCAAAGGGGCTTGGCATCATCGGCACACCTTGCATTTTTGGAAAGCTAAGCGTAATGGAGAGGGTGTCCTACTCCCTTATGGATGTTATACTAAAAACATTTAGTTATGATAGGATAAGGAAGAACCTCGCCTTCTCCACCTCCGGCGTTATTGAGGGGCGGGAGTATATCCACAACTGCATCTCAAGGATGAGACGGGTTAACCTTATGGCGGCTGTTAAGGCATCTGTTGATGCAGTCAACCCACAAAAGGACTTTACGAGCGATGTTTTTGGTTTTGTGGAGCTGGGCACAAGAGAGGTGCTGTGCCGCAGTAAGAAGGTTTTCAGAACATATGCAAAACACCTGCCAAATTGCGATGTTTATTCAATAAACGGCGCATCTAATTTGGCTCAGTTTGATGCACCAAAGGCAACAAGCGAGCTTGTGGAAAGGCTCTACCTTCGTATTTATTCCCCTGCGGAGTATAAAAAGGCGATGGATAAGTTTAAACGAGAGTATGAAAAGGCTGTGGAAAAAGCCCGCAGAGAGCAAGAGGAGCGGGATGCGCAAATAAAGCGTGCCAAAGAGGAATCGAAGAAGAAAAAGAAAAAATAAATCTTGTATTAAAAAACCCCCCTCAAGCATTTAAAAAAATGCTTGAGGGGGGTTCTATCTAATATCATCGTGTAACCCAAAGTGGGGATAAATGGTGTAGGCGTAATAATTTTAATGCTCCAAATTAAAACCACATTCAGGGCAATGCTTTGGCATTTTCCCTCTTATGTTAAAATTAGTATTGCATTTTGGGCATTTATAAAATATAAAGGTTTGAATAAAACTTATGGCGGATATCCCAATCCCAAGATAGGCTAACAGGTATAAATTTGCATTTGCAGCAATTAGGGCTATTATAATACCAATCCAAAGCCCCAAATGACAAACTAAATTACTTGTTTTATAACTAATATGAAATCCCTACTTTCACGTTTTTATTATTGAACTACCTGTGGATGAGTTTCAAAAAAGGCAACTTTAAACGCTATTTTAGAAGCCTTTTTATAATCCAACTTAGGTAGTCCCCCTTTCGCCAACAGGTTTACTACACATCAAAACGCTAAAACTTGGATTTTTCGTAGTTGTACGCAACACTTGTTCCAACAACAACGTCCTCAATTTTTTCAATAATCAGCCAATCGTCCATATTTCCTTGATGCTCGAAAGGAAGTGGGGGCTGGATTTTTTGAACTCCCTCAAACTCAACAAGGCACAAACATTTTTTGTGCCACCGCTCTTGTTGATTCGCCGTTAAATTAAGTTTATCCTGATTAGCGTAGAGGGTGCTTTCGATTTCATCTTGTGATAGTTTTACAAAATTCTGCACACTTTTTACAGCTGCACAGGCACAAATTAGCGCCGTTCCCTTTTCCATAAAGTAAAGCATTTCGCCCTCAAAAACTCGGCTGTGTGGGATTTTTCTGCCCGATGCACCCCTAACCACCATTGTTTTTGTTCCACTCATAATTTTATCAAGAACTCTTTCGCCACTCTTGCCTGCATTATCGCAATATACTAAGTGCACCATATTTATCCCTCCTATATAAAGAAAAAATATATTTTCCTATTTTTATTCAATCCCCAAATCTTTAAGCTTGCGCCAAAAGGTGGTGCGACTCATCCCCATCTCTTTCGCCGCAAGGCTTTTGTTCCCCATATTATCACTTATCGCTTTAAGAATTTTTGACCGCTCAATCTCCCTTATTTGACTATCAAAATCCCCAATTTTTTGAGGGAGAACACCCTTCGCTTTGAGTTGTGGCATAGCCTCCACCAATGCCAAAAGGTTAACCTCGTCCCCCTTGCTTATGATTGAAAGGCGCTCGCAAATGTTCCTCAGCTCCCTAATATTTCCCCTCCAGGGGTAAGCTGTCAGCTCCGCCACCACCTCGGGCGAAAACTTAAAATCCCTATGTGTTTGCGAATGTTCACGCAAAAAACTATTAACAAGGGGTATTATATCGTCCACACGCTCCCTAAGTGGGGGAAGCTCAAGGCGCAAAATATCCAAACGATAGTACAAATCCTCCCTAAATTTTCCAACCCTTGTCAATTCCTCCAGCTTTTTATTGGTGGCAGAAATTATCTTAACATCAATAGGGATAACTTTGTTGTCCCCAATTCGCATTACCTCTCGCTCTTGCAAAACACGTAGAAGACGCCCTTGTAGGGAGTATGGAATTTCAGAAATTTCGTCCAAAAATATGGTGCCACCATGGGCAAGCTCAAAAATACCCATCTTGCCACCCTTTCGGCTCCCTGTAAAC
Organism: uncultured Eubacteriales bacterium; assembly: GCA_964564795.1. Taxonomy (GTDB): domain Bacteria; phylum Bacillota; class Clostridia; order Oscillospirales; family RGIG577; genus CAZMCJ01. Next base: position 14,763 of record CAZMCJ010000016.1, read on the forward strand.
GCACCGTCCACATAGCCAAAAAGCTCGCTTTCAAGCAGATTTTCGGGGATTGCTCCACAGTTTATGGCAACAAACGGCCCATTTTTACGGCTTGATGCGTTGTGCATACTTTGGGCAAAAAGCTCCTTGCCCACCCCGGTTTCCCCCTCAATAAGCACGTTGGAGAAAACGCTTGAATATATCTTCGCAATTTTTATTGCGGAGGAAATGGCAGGAGAGGTGCCTAAAATATCACAAAAATTATACTTTGCAACAAGGCCGCTTGCGTGGGTTTTTTCTCTAATTATCCCCTCCAGCTTTTGGATTTCGGTTATATTCCTAAAAGTCAGCACCGAGCCAACAGGCATATCCTTTAAAATAAGTGGCACCTTTTTAACGGTATAGGTGTTGCTGCCTATTGTTATAACCTCGTCGTTTCGGGGGGTGATGTCGTGGAAAATCTCCTTCATTTGTTGTGGCAGTGCAAGGGAGTTAAGGCTTTGCCCTATCAGGTTTGCATGTTTGGGAAAATCCAAAATTGCGCTTGCACGTTCGTTGAACAAGGTTATGCACAAATCGTTGTCAACTGCGATTATTCCATCATCAGAGCTATCCAAAATGGTGTTAAGGCGAACATTTTTTTTGCCCTCCTCCAGCGACAGCTTGGCAACACGCACCGCCTCCAAAATGGCGTAGGTGATTGCCGCCTTGCCCGATGCAATAAGTATGGCAGGCACACCCTTTTGGCGGGCATACTCACACGTTTTAACCCCACCATAGATTATCTCCATACCGTCGCATATTGCGGTGTCCACGGCGGGCTTAATATCGTCGTGGTTCATTATGTTGCGCACAAAAATGGGGCCGCCCCAAATTGCGTCGTAGTTTTCAATGTCAAGGGTCATATTTGATGTGCCGATAGCGCACAGGTGCTTTCCCTTATATTTTGCACGGTACTCTTTAAGTTGGCTGATAACGTCATTACCCGAAACGGGGATTTCCACAATTGGTATGCCAAAGTTAACCTGTTGCAAAATGTATGCAACCGCACCACGGGATATAATAATATCCGCATCAAGCTTCATTTTTTTAACCTTTTCAACGTCAACCTCGTTTATAATCTCAATTTCCACCTGGTTTTCGGCACCTGTGTTTATGCGCTTCTCACGGATTAGCTCATCAAAAACTTGGCGCACCTTTTCGCACAAATCCATTCCACCCAAAACAGCAAATATTTTAATCATCAAACCACCTCATTTCTTTTATTTTACCACATTTTTGGGGTTTGGACAATAGGA
>CAZMCJ010000017.1:0-15958 GCA_964564795.1 uncultured Eubacteriales bacterium
CCCCCGACGTTCCTTACGTAAGCACTACCCCCGACGTTCCTTACGTAAGCACTACGCCCCACATATACAGCAAAAAAGGGCAACCACCTAAGCAGTCCCCCCAATTAATCTTAATTTTCGTCACTTCGTGTAATTAGCAGCGCCAGATAAAGGAGAAGCCCATCCTTCGTTGAGCGTGGGTCAAACCCCGTCTTTTTAATTAGCTTATTTATCCTATATTGCAAGGTGTTTTTATGGATATACAGCTCATCCGCCGCCTTGTTTATCGAGCCATTGTGCTTGAAAAACACGTCCAAAATCTCCATCCACTCCCCAATTTCCTTTTGGTTGCAGTTTTTGAAAATCTTTTGGATAAACTCCTTCTTAACCCTGTGTGGAATTTCCTCAATAAACAGCTCAACATTTATGTCCTCATAAATCTTTATGGTGCGCACCTTGGACGCAAGGGAAACCTTCAGCGCCTTCTCCGCCTCGTTATAGGACTGGCTAATCTCGTTATGATTGGTGCGAATATTGCCAATGCCCGTCGCCACATAAACAGGGTACATACTCTCCAGCTTGTTTTTTATAATTCCCATCTTCTCCTTAACAAAGGAGGCAGACTTTGCATTGAACAAAAATATGTATTTAGAGCCTATCGAAATCACAATGTTATCCTTGTTGTATTCAATTTCCTTTTTCATATCCTTGATGATTTTTTCACGGATTTTTTGCATCTCAATTTCCAACTTGTCCTCGCCACGGCTGGTAAGGTACATAACCGCAACAATACGTGGTTTTAAAATATCCAGCCCCAAAAGCTTTCCACGCACCTCAAAGGTTCGGTCCTCCTCGTGGGAGTTGCCAAAAATCCACTCCTCAATGAAGTAACTCTTTGTCCTGTCCTCCAGTTGCCCCTGCTCCTTAATATAGGAGTCAAGCACCAAAATTTCCGTCATCTTCTTGATAATTTGCCCCTGCTTTGAAACCTCGGCAGGCTCACCGGTAATTCCAACCACGCCAATAATATCCTCGTTATATAAAATGGGTAGATTAACACCCCGTCTGCTTCCCTCGTATCCGCTTTCGTTTTCAATCACAAGCTCGGTTAGCTTGTTTGCAATAACCTTTTGAGCGCCCTCGTGGAACTGCCCAATGCGAGTTTTGTCGGTACTTGCAATAATGTAGCCGTGGGAATCCATAATATTTATACTGCGATTAATAATTTCTTCCATCTCGTCCACAATCTTTTGAGCGTTTCCCCTAGTTAATAGCACAATATCACCCCTATAATTTAGTATGGCGTTCAAATTTAATTACTTTCATTATACTATCTATAAAATAATAATACAATAGCAGATTAGATATATTTTTTCGAATTAATTATACTATTTGTATAATTTGCACTTTTAAAAAGTGACTATTTGTTTCACAGAATTTCCGTCTTGTCAACCTTTTTTTAAAATAAACTTTTCCACAACTTATTTTAATAATTTGGTAACAACTAACCCTTTAAAATAGCAGTTTGTCCCCACTATCCCCAAAGTTATCCACAGTTTTCCTCACTATCCACAGACTTCTTAACACCTTGTGAAAAATTTTATTCTAAAGTTATCAACAGCTTATACACACTTTTTTTGTTTATTTTTGCCTAAACACAGCCTTTTGTGCCTTGTTTGCACTTTCTCCTGTGGATAACCCTGTTGACAATGTGGAAAACACCTAACTTTACCTTATATTTTTGTATGAATTGGTCAAAAATAATAATTGCAAGCTTTTTTTAGTTAAATTTAACAATTTTTTCTTATTTTAGCTTTAAATCTCGACAAATTTATAGTATAATATATTTAACAAGAATTTACAAAATGTATAATTTTAAGGAGAATATTATGATTTATACACAATTTGGTAAAACAGGCAAAAAAGTTTCCAAGCTTGGCTTTGGGGGTATGCGTTTTCGACCCCAGGACTATAAGGGGGGGGATTTTCAAATCTGTGCCGACGTTATGCTTCGTGCATACGAATTGGGGGTTAATTATTTTGACACCGCACCCAACTACTGCCACGATAAGAGCGAGGAGATTTTCGGGCTTGCCCTTTCACAAATGAAGGGCAATGGTGATTTTTATTGCACCACCAAAAATGGCATAGGGGTTACGGGGGATAAAACATCAGACCAATTTTTAACCCGCCTTGACCGCTCGATGAAGCGTATGGGTGTGGACAAAATCCATTTTATGCACCTGTGGTGCGTCCTTTCCTATGAGGAGTTTAAGCTGTTTATGGTAAAGGACGGCTTGTATGACGGTGCTCTAAAAGCAAAAGAGATGGGGCTGATTGACCATATCGTCCTTTCCACCCATGCATCGGGGGCAGATATTTCAAGAATTCTGCGTGAAACACCCTTCGACGGAGTTTTGCTTGGCTACAATGCAACCAACTTCCCATACCGCCGTGAGGGGCTTGCAACCGCAAAGGAGCTTAACCTTGGCGTTGTTACTATGAACCCGCTGGGTGGGGGGATTATTCCTCAAAACCCAGATTTTTACTCCTTCCTTAAAAAAGATGATGAGTTCAGCGTTGCCCAAAGCGCCCTTCGCTTCAATGCCTCCCACCCCGAGATTACCGTTACCCTATCCGGTATGTCCACAATAGCGGAGGTGGAGGAAAATGTCCGTGCAATGAATAATTTGCACACAATTACCGAGGCGGATAAGGACGCAATCGCAGGGCATTTGTCGGGCGGTCTTAACGCCCTATGCACCGGTTGTGGCTATTGCGACGCTTGTCCGCAAGATATAAATATTCCGCAGCTTATGGACTGCTATAACCAGTTTATTTTAACAAAGGATAAAAAGCAGATTGATAACCGCGCAGCATTTCATTGGAGGATGGATAAATCGCAAGCACAAAGGTGCATTGAGTGTGGATATTGCGAGGAAAAATGCACACAAAAATTACCAATTATTGATAGACTTAAACAGATTTAGTTTTATTATGGGGAGGGTTTATACCCTTCCCTTTTTTAGGATTTCCACAATTTTAAGCCACTCCTTTTTTTAGCCTTACACAGTTTTAAGCCACTCCTTTTTTTAGCTTTTCACAGTTTTAAGCCAATACCTTTTTTAGCTTTGCACATTTTAAGCCACTCCTTTTTTTACCTTTCACAATTTTAAGTCCTTCCTTTTTTTGCTTTGCACAGCTCTAATTTCCCCCACCCTTGCTGTGCAAATTCTTTACTTTATAGGAGATACACCCCTGGCACGAGAACAAATATATTTTTGCCCCCTACTTCCCCCTCTGTAAATTCCCAAACAACTTTTCCGCTTTGCCGTCATTTTCCCCTTTGCCGTCATTTTCCCCTTTGCCATCATTTTCCACTTTGCCACCATTTTCCACTTTGCCACTATTTTCCCCTTTGCCACCATTTTCCGCTTTGTCATCATTTTCCACTTTGCCACTATTTTCCACTTTGCCATCATTTTCAACTTTGCCACCATTTTCCGCTTTGCCATCATTTTCCGCCATGCTACCCCTTTCTCTACCACCTCACTATTGTTAAAAAATTAACAATATATACTTATTTCTTTACTTTTACACTTGTTTACTCTATAATATAAGGTAAGACTTATTTTTGGATTCGGAGGTAAAATGATTGTATTTGACGAACTAAAGCAAAAGCTACTTTTGGAGATGCCTAAAATAGAAAACCTTAAAAGCGCCCTTGCTATTAATTCAATCGGCGAGCAAATCGCCACTTTGGAGGATATGCAAAACCAAGAGGGTTTTTGGAATGATATCGAAAAATCCCAAAAGGTGCAAATCGAACTAAAAGCAAAGCGCCAAGTGGTGGAGCGTTATAACTCTCTTTGCGCCCTTTATGAGGACACCCTAACCCTCATCGAAATGGCGATGGAGGAGGGGGACGATAGCCTTGAGGACGAGGTTAAAGAACTCTACAACACACTTTTTTCTCTGGTTGAACAAACCACTCTGGACACACTTTTGAGTGGTGAGTATGACAAAAACAACGCAATTCTGACTTTCCACGCCGGCGCAGGAGGGGTGGAGGCTATGGACTGGGCGCAGATGCTCTACCGTATGTACACCCGTTGGGTGGAGCGCAAAGGCTTTTCCTACAAAATCCTTGATTATCTCGATGGCGAGGAGGCTGGAATTAAAAGTGCAACCATTTTAATCACCGGCGTTAATGCCTATGGCTACCTGAAATCAGAGATGGGGGTGCATCGTCTTGTACGCATTTCCCCTTTTGACGGCTCGGGCAGGCGCCACACCTCCTTTGCTTCGCTAGAGGTTATGCCCGAAATCGGTGACGAGGTGGATATTGACATAAAGCCTGAGGATTTGCGGGTGGATACCTACCGCAGTAGCGGTGCAGGGGGGCAGCATGTTAACAAAACGGAGTCCGCCGTCCGCTTAACACACCTTCCCACCGGGGTTGTTGTTGCGTGCCAAACGGAGCGCAGTCAGCACCAAAACCGTGATAACGCTATGAAAATGCTAAAATCTAAACTGGTGGAGATTAAAGAGCGTGAGCATCTGGATAAAATTGAGGACATCAAGGGTGAGCAAAAGGACATTGGGTGGGGCAACCAAATTCGTTCTTACGTTTTTATGCCATACACACTTGCAAAGGACCACCGAACCAATTTCGAAAACGGCAACATTAACGCAGTTATGGACGGCGATTTAGACGGCTTTATAAACGCATATTTAAAGTATAAAATATCACAAGAATAGGAGAAAAAAATGATTTTTAAGAAAAATGATACCCTTTCAGACGAAATGCCTGATTACAGCGATACACCTGTAACCAACGAAAATTCCGGCAAAAAAGGCGCTTCTATATTCTATATTGCGCTTGGTGTTGCCCTTATGCTAAGCACAATTTTTGTTCCATCCGTTTTGGGGGAGAGCAAGGATACTGTTGGTTTAATCGGCTTTGCCTTTATCGTTTACGCACTAATGTTCAAGAGTAGCTTTAATATAATGGGAAGTTTGGGGGGTATAGTGAAGCCCCGCAAAAATAGCCTTATGGCAAAAATGCTTGGAATGTACAGCGACGAAAAGGAAAAGGGTGGACGAAAAACCCCAAAAAAATAAACTTTTGCGGTGGGAATTATTCCACCGCTTTTTTATGCCCATTTGTAGGGGAGGGATTATCCCCAAAATAAAAAAGCCTTCTAAAGATGCGTTTTAAGGTAGCTTTTTTAAACGTACGGGCAGAAAGTTAATAGTTAAAAATTCAAAAGTAGAACTTTTCTATCCGTAATAAAATAGTGGCACCTATTTCTAAGCACCACTATATCTATTAATTTTTCTTGTTATAATACCACTTACCCACAAAATATGGTATTATCATACACCACACCGTCATCATAATACCCACCCCGTAAGAGGCTGTTGTGTTTTTATCAAGCCCCAACCAATAGGAGACGGAGTAGCTTGGCAGTATTCCTATAACCATCGGTACAAACCCAACTATAAAGGCAATCTTATTGAAAAAAACTGCGGAAAAGGCGCCAACACCGCCCCAAACAACAATTAAAATTCCGCTACGCATTATTTGCTTCTTACCAAGATATCCAAAAAACAGCCCAACACCGCATAAAATTGCCCAATATGCGCTTTGCAAAAGTACTACCCACCACTTTGCCTGCCCACCAATTAAGCTATAAAACCCCAAATATGCGGGGAGTAGCGCCGCCGCAAAAATTATTAGTGTGGTCACGCAGACACTCCTAACCGTTGTTCCTCTTGTCAATCTTCTCAACTCCCATAAACGGCACAAGCACGGCTGGAATTGTCACGCTGCCGTCGTCATTTTGGTAATTTTCCAATATTGCCGCAACAGTTCTGCCAACAGCAACGCCAGAGCCATTAAGGGTATGCACAAACTGCGCCTTGTCCTTAGCCTCATTCTTAAACTTGATGTTAGCACGTCTGGCTTGGAAATCCTCAAAGTTGGAGCAGCTGGAAATCTCCACGTATCTGTTATAAGAAGGCATCCACACCTCAATGTCGTATGTCATCGCAGAGGAGAAGCCCAAATCGCCACTGCACAGGCGAACAACACGGTAGGGAAGTCTCAAAAGCTGCAAAACTTGCTCTGCTTGATTTGTCAGGCTCTCAAGTATTTCATATGATTTTTCAGGGGTAGAAAAAGCAACCAGCTCCACCTTGTTGAATTGGTGCTGACGAATTAATCCACGTTGGTCACGCCCCGCACTGCCTGCCTCCGCCCTAAAACAAGCAGAATATGCGCAGTATTTTATAGGAAGAGAGCCGCCCTCCAAAATTTCGTCCCTGTGGTAATTGGTCACAGGCACCTCGGCAGTTGGTATCAAAAAGTAGTCCATATTAGAAAGCTTAAACGCATCTTCTTCAAACTTTGGCAGTTGTCCTGTGCCCGTCATAGAGGCACGGTTAACCATATATGGTGGCATAATTTCGGTGTAACCACTATCTATATGGGTGTTTAGGAAGAAGTTTATAATAGCACGCTCCAGCCTTGCACCCAAACCTCGGTAGAAATGGAAGCGTGTTCCCGTCACCTTTGCCGCCCTTTCAGGGTCCAAAATGTTAAGGTCCTTGCCAATATCCCAGTGCGCCTTTGGCTCATATGGGAAATCCTTTGGCTGACCAAACTTGCGGACCTCCACATTTTCACTGTCATCCTTGCCAACAGCCACCTTTTCATTTGGCAAATTAGGCATTGAAAGCAGGATATTTCGTTGTGTTTCCTCATTAATTTTCAGCTCATCGTCCAAAACCTTAATTTCTTCCCCGAGCTTTTTCATTTCCTCAAAAATGGGTGCGCAGTCCTTGCCCTCCTTTTTGTATTGTGGGATAAGCTTGGACTCTCTATTTTGCTCCGCCTTCATCTTTTCAACCTTGTTGATAATTTCTTTGCGTTTCTCATCAAGCTCTAAAATCTCATCAATATTTCCTTTAAAATTTCGCTTTGCAAGACCCTCCTTTACAAAATCAGGGTTTTCTCTAATCATCTTAATATCTAACATACCTCTGCTCCTTTATCTTTTAACGGTTTTTTTTGCTTCTGCTTGCTTCAATGTTGCTTCCTCAGCCGCCTTTTTTTCCTCCTCAAGAACTTTTATCTTCTCTTGAAGCTCCTTTATTTCTGCGTCCTTTTCAGCAATTTTTTCTTCTAGCTCATCTATTTTTATCTTTTTTTCCTCATTTTCCACAATTATCTTATCCAAATCATCCTTAAACCCCTTTGTTATGGTCACCTGTTCCGTAACCTGCTGGTTTGCTTGTTGCAAAATACTGGAAACGTCTTGCTCATGCCGAATGGACGACATCACAATCAAAAGGATTGCAATTCCAAAAAGAACAATTGTGTACACCAAAAAGAATTTTTTGTTTTTATTATCCACACTTTTCTCCTATCCTAGCCTTTTTAAATAATCAATAAGTAAATTTAAATCCTTATCATCGTAGTATTCCAGCTCAATTTTGCCCTTTTTTCCGCTGTACTGAATTTTTATCTTTCGATTATAAAGCTCCGCCAGCTCCTTTTCCGCCTCCCGCACGTAGTAAAGCTTTTCATCAAAAAACTCATTCTTCTCCCGCTCTTTTCGTGGCGTTAGTAGTTTTTTAACCATTTTTTCAGTATCTCGCACCGAAAGCCCTTCCTTTATAATGCGAGCCGCACATTCCATGGCCATATTCCCCGTTGGAACAAGCGCCCTGCCATGCCCTGCGGTTAGCTTTCCCCACTTAACAAGGTCAATCACATCATCGGGCAGCTGCATAAGGCGAAGCGAGTTTGTTATCGCCGGACGGGACTTGCTAACCCGCTTTGCTACCTCATCTTGGGTCATATTATACTCCTCCATAAGGGTTTGGTAGCCCTCCGCCTCCTCAATTGGGTTTAAATTCTCCCGTTGCAAGTTCTCCACAAGGGCAATTTCCGCCGTTTCCTTGTCGGTATATTCCTTAACTATAACGGGAACTTCCTTTAATCCTGCAATACGTGACGCCCGCCATCTGCGTTCTCCCGCTACAATTTGGTAGCGCCCCTCCGCTATAGGGCGTACAATAAGTGGCTGAATAATTCCATGCTCCTCAATGCTGTCCGCTAAACTTTTTATTTTTTCCTCGTCCAATATTTTTCTCGGTTGCTCTTTGTTTGGCTCTATATCTGTTATCTTAACCATTTTTATCTCATTTTTAGCATCAACCGCCACATTGTTTTCCATAAACAATGCGTCTAGCCCTCGTCCCAATCCGCCAACCTTAGCCATCACTTCTTACCTCCCACTTTTTTTATGAATTCCTTTGCCAATTTTGTATAGCTCAATGCCCCTTTTGACCATTTGTCATAAAAAATAATGGGCTTGCCAAAGCTTGGTGCTTCGCTAAGTCTGATATTACGGGGGATCACCCCATTAAATACTCGCCCTGGGAAATATTTTTTAACATCATCTACCACCTGTTGGGATAACTTTGTGCGTTTATCAAACATTGTAAGCACAATTCCGCAAATCTCTAGCGTGGGGTTTAGCAAACGCTTCACCTGATTAATGGTGTTTGTCAGCTGGCTTAATCCCTCAAGCGCATAATATTCGCACTGAAGTGGCACAATCACCCCGTCACTGGCAACAAGGGCATTAATGGTTAAAAGCCCTAGCGATGGCGGACAATCTATGAAAATATAGTCGTAGTTATCCTTTATCTCCTCAACAATCCCTTTTAGCGCAAATTCCCTGTTTTCTCTGCCAACAAGCTCCAGCTCCGCCCCCACAAGGTCAATATTCGCCGCCAAAACGTCGATATTATCAAACTCGGTGTGGATTATGCAATCGCTCGCCACCCCTCCATCAACCAAAAGGGTGTAAATTGTCTGTTTTAAATCCTTTTTATTTATACCAAGACCACTCGTTGCATTGCCCTGAGGGTCCAAATCAATCAATAGCACCTTATTGCCCATTGCCCCAACGCACGCAGTTAGGTTAACCGTCGTGGTTGTTTTGCCAACGCCGCCCTTTTGGTTTGCAACAGAAATAACCTTTACCACCATATCACTCTCCTTTATTCATATGATTATACCATATATACCCTTAAAAAATCAATGTTTCACGTGAAACAATAGACAAAATATTACATCTTTTAGGTGTTTCACGTAAAACATAGCTCCAAAAAATAAAACAGCCGCAGTAATGTGGGTTACTGCAGCTGTCGACTTGGTGGGGGACACTAAGTCTGGTATATAAATGAATTGGGAAGCAACTTAATTTGCCATTTCTGTGGGTATTTGAATATTAATTTTGGGGATTGTGATTATGTATTCTATAACTTCTTCCGTTTCTTTTCTCTCGCTTTGCGCCTTTATTCCCGATTTTTCCATTGCCTTTATTGCCTGGTTAATGGTATTTGTAAAAAAACGCATATCTTTAAAACTGCAAATTCTCTTATTATCTTCCTTATCTAAGCGGTTAACAACCCGCTCCACAAGCTCCTCCGTCTGCTTAACGTTGTATTCATTTTCAACCACGCTGTAAGCAACCCTCAGCTGTTCCGTCTGGTTTTCAATGCAAAGTAATGCCCGTGCATGACGCTCAGTAAAACCATTTATTAAAAGTATATCAAGAGCACGCTTATTAAGGTTCAAAATACGTATTTTGTTAGAAACTGTTGATTTGCTTTTGCCAAGCATATTAGCAATTTCCTCATTGCTAAGGTTAAACTCATCTCTAAGTTTTTTTATCCCCTTTGCCTCGTCAACAAAGTTCAAATCCTCTCGTATAAGGTTTTCCACCATTGTTATTGCGGCGGCATCTACGTCATTGGTATCCACAACGATAGCCTTAATGAAGGGTAGACCTGCCTTTTTTGCCGCCCTTAGACGCCTCTCGCCACTGATTAGTTGATAGGCGTTGTTTTTTTTTCGTACCACAATGGGTTGAATTAGCCCAAAACGCTTTATACTATCGGCAAGCTCGTTTATGTGTTCATCATCAAAATCCGTTCGTGGCTGGGCTGGGTTGGGGGCAATTGCACCCGTTGCAATATTAATTATCTGATTTTCGGTTTTTTCTATCTTTTCCTTTTGCTTCATCAAATTAATCAATATTTTCCTCACCACCTATAAATATATGTTTATTATATCCATATTCTACCATATATTTCCAATAAATCAAGTTTTTTTCATCGACTATTTTCGACACCCGAAAAAAAAAGCCCCCAATTACGGGGGCAAAGCCACTTTAAAGGGCTTTTTTTGTTATTCTGCCAAAGTTGCGGGGATATTCTTTCGGGGTCTCCTTAACTTTTTTGATTATCACCATCGTGTGGGCAAGGTCGCTGTTTGGCACCTTCGCCTCGATAACATCAACAAGCTCGCACCCCATTTTTTCAATTGCGCCCCTTGCTCCTTCAACCTCGTCATATGCAGCGGGGCCCTTTAGGGCAATAAAATATCCCCCCACCTTGATGTATCCACAGCACAGCTCTATAAGCACCTGCAAATTTGCAACCGCGCGGGAAAGGGCAATGTCAAACTTCTCCCTATACTCCGCCTTTTGTGCGTATTCCTCCGCACGTCCTGCCACGCAAATCACCCTATCAAGCTTTAACTCCTTAACACATTCCTTTAGGAAATTAATACGCTTGTTAAGCGAATCAAGCAGGGTAACCTCCAAATCCTCCCGTACAATTTTTATGGGGAAACCGGGGAAGCCCGCACCGCACCCCACGTCAATCACCCGCATATTTTCCTTAAAATAGGGGAGGGTGAGGGGAGCAACGCTGTCCAAATAATGTTTTACAACAATATCGCAATCCTCGGTAATCCCCGTCAAATTCATCACCTTGTTCCACTCCACCAAAAGGTTTGAGAATTTAAAAAAGTTTTCCACAGTTTTGTCGGAATATGTTAATTTATACTCGCTAAGTCCGCTCGTCAGTAGCTCACTTGCCTCCATTTTCCTTCCTCCTTTGCTCTAAATAAATTAGCAAAACCGAGATGTCCGCCGGGCTAACCCCCGAAATTCTAGACGCTTGACCAACACTTTGTGGGCGAATTTTCTTAAGCTTTTGGGTAGCCTCCAACCTAAGGCTTAATATTTTATCGTAGTCCAAGTCGGCGGGTATCACCTTATTCTCCAGCCTTTTAAACTCCTTAACCTGTGATATTTGCCGATTTATATACCCCTCGTACTTGTAGAAAATCTCCACCTGTTCGTAAATTTCCCGTGATAAAAGGGGGCGATTCTCATCCATCGGCGCCATTTTTTCGTATGTTAGTTGGGGGCGCTTTATCAGGTCGCTCCCCCTTACTCCCGTCACAATCCGCTCACTTCCAAAGCTCTCAAGCAGTGCATTGTTCTCCTGCGTCGGCTTAATTATAAGTGAATAAAGCCGAGCCTTTTCCGCCTCAATCGCTGCCATTTTCCTCTTAAACTTTTGGTATCTCTCCTCGCTGATAAGCCCAACTTCATACCCCTTTTGGGTAAGCCGCTCGTCAGCGTTATCTTGTCGCAAAATCAAGCGGTATTCACTGCGTGACGTCATCATTCGGTATGGCTCGCTTGTTCCCTTGGTCACCAAATCATCGATTAGGGTTCCAATGTAAGCCTCGCTCCTGTCCAGCACAAACTCGTCTTTTCCCTCGATTTTTCTCACTGCATTAATACCTGCAATCAGCCCTTGCGCCGCCGCCTCTTCGTAACCGGAGGTTCCGTTGAACTGCCCCGCACCGTAAAGCCCCCCAATTTTCTTAAATTCAAGGGTGGGGTTAAGCTGCAATGGGTCAACACAATCATACTCAACTGCGTAAGCAATTCTCATAATTTGGGCATTTTCCAGCCCCTTCAGAGTGCGCAGCATCTGCTCTTGCACATCCTCAGGCAAGGAGGAGGAGAAGCCTTGAATATACATTTCGTTTGTATCCATCCCCATCGGCTCCACAAAAACCTGATGACGCTCCTTTTCTGCAAAGCGCACTACCTTGTCCTCAATAGACGGACAGTAGCGTGGGCCAATCCCCTTAACCACACCGCTGTATAGAGGGGATCTGTGAAGGTTATCACGGATAATCTTGTGCGTGTTTTCGTTGGTGTAGGTTAGGTGGCATTTAACCTTATTTTCACCAATATCGTCATTTTCAAAGGAAAACGGGTAAATTATATCGTCACCACTTTGCTCCTCCATCTTTGAAAAGTCGATGGAGTTTCGGTTAACACGTGCAGGAGTACCTGTCTTAAATCGCATTAATTCAACCCCCATCTCCACTAGGGAGGCGGAAAGTGCATCAGCCGCAACATTTCCGTCGGGGCCTCCGCTGTAAAATTCCTCCCCAATTATAACCTTGCATTGCAAATATGTGCCTGTGGATATTATTATTGCCTTTGCCTTATGGATGGTGTGCAGATGGGTTTCCACCGACTGAACACATCCGTTCTCCGTATTGATTTTTATAATTTCCCCTTGCCTAATTTCCAAATTAGGGGTATTTTCCAGGATTTTTTTCATCTCCATTTGGTATGCTCGCCTGTCGCTCTGTACTCGTAGAGAGTACACCGCCGCACCCTTGCCCTTGTTAAGCATTCGGCTTTGGAGGAAGGTTTTGTCCGCCACTTTGCCCATTTCCCCTCCAAGCGCGTCCACCTCCCTCACCAAATGCCCCTTGCCTGTGCCGCCAATTGACGGGTTGCACGGCAAGTTCGCAATTGCATCTAAATTTAAGGTGAACAGGCAAGTCTTTGCCCCCAGACGTGCCGCAGCCAGCGCTGCCTCGCACCCTGCATGCCCGCCGCCAATCACTATAACGTCATATTCTTTACCGATATATCCCATATTTTCTCCTTTATTTATCACCTATTTGCCCAAGCAAAAGCGTGAAAAAATGTTTGTGATGATGTCGTCGCTTGCCTTTTGACCGGTAATTTCCCCCAAATGCCCGATTGCATCTTCCAAATCAATCGCCACTATGTCAAAGGTAAATCCGCTGTCAAGCCCACCCTTTGCGCTTTCAAGGGCAGTTTTTGCACGTAAAAGGCAGTCCTTTTGTCGTTGATTTGTAATAATATCCATATTTTTAATATTTAAAAATTCGCCCAAAACCACCTCTTCGGTAATCTCTTTAAGCTCGTCCAAACCGCTGCGATTAGCCGCAGAAAAATAAACAATGTGTATAAATTTATCGTCAATTTCGGGTCTTTCCCCAAAAAGGTCTGTCTTGTTTAAAATTATAATTGTTTTCTTTGGGTCAAGCAGCTCCATCATCTCGATGTCCGTTCCACTAAGTGGTGCGGAGCTATCCAAAACATAGTAAAAAAGGTCGCACTTTTCAAGCAAGCTCTTTGCACGCTCCACGCCGATTTTTTCCACACTGTCCGTTGTTTCCCTTATGCCCGCTGTATCTTGCAGGTTAAGGTTCACCTTTCCAAGGCTGACTTTTTCCTCCAAAATGTCCCGTGTTGTGCCTGCAATGTCCGTCACAATCGCCTTTTCGTACCCCGCCAAAATGTTAAGTATTGACGATTTGCCAACGTTTGGGGTGCCAAGGATTGCGGTGCTTACCCCATCTTTTATTGCCTTTCCGGCGCCAAAGGAGGCATAAATTTTGTCCACCTCCGCTAAAATATTACAAAGTGTAATATAAGATATGCTTTCTTCAAGTGGTGGTGGGTCGTCCTCCGGGTACTCCACCTCCACCAAAATATTGGCGCAAAGGAATATAAGTTCCTCCCGAAGATTGTGCAGCTTATCCGCCATATGCCCCCCAATTTGGGTGGCAGCGATTGCAAGGGCGGTTTCGTTGGTGGCAGAGATTAAATCCATCACCGCCTCCGCCTTTGTAAGGTCCATCTTGCCGTTTAAAAATGCACGCTTGGTGAACTCTCCCCCCTCGGCAAGGGTAGCACCATTTTCCATGCACAGGGCAAGAACACGGTTGCACAGCAAAAGCCCACCATGGCAGTTAAGCTCGCAGATGTCCTCCCCTGTGTAGGTGTTTGGCGCACGCATAACACTCGCCAGGCATTCATCCACAATTTCCTCTGTTTTGGGGTCAAAAATCTCCCCAAAGGTTATTGTGTGTGTATTTTTATCCTTTAATTTTATCCCCTTTTTAGGTTTAAAAATTTTGTTTGCAATCTCTATCGCCCCCTCGCCGGAAAGACGGATTATCCCAATGCCACCGGGGGCATAAGGGGTGGAGATTGCCGCAATTGTTTTTTGCATAATTTTTTCCTTCCTTTCGTAGGTTTTGGATAGGTGGAGTTTCCCCCAAGCTTTGCCACTCAATAATTATCCAACTCTAACATACCACGCAGAGCTTTGACCCCAAGCTTTTCCACTAAATAATTATCCGCAACACATCAACTATGTGTGGAGATTCCTTTAGACGTGGTCTAAGAATTCCTTTTGGTGTCGCCTAAGAATTCCTTTTGGTGTTGGTGTGGAGTATCACTAAACATTTATACTCACCCCAAAAATTAAAAGGGACGATGAAATCATCGCCCCAACTTGTATAAATTATTCTTTATTTTGCCGCTTGGGGCATTATTCTTCTGTTTTTGCCCTTGCCAATTTCTCCCCCGCTACTGCTCGTGGCTTATAATTCCCAGCCTGAGTTGCCGGTGCTTGAGCTGCCGTCACCCCACTTGCTGCCGCCTCCCTTACCGGTTGTGCAGCTTTAAAAGCAGGTGCCGCTTTTTCTTTCATAACACTCTCTTTAGTGTTTGTGTTTGGCCTTAGCGGCTGACGGTTAACGGGTCTTTCCTTTGCCTTTACTCCGTCGGGCGCAATAACAACCTTCCTGTTTGGCTCTGTGCCTGTGGAATGTGTTGTAACCCCCTTAAACTCTTGAAGTGCGGAGTGAATAATCCTTCTCTCGTAAGGATTCATCGGCTCAAGGGAGATGTTCCTATTATACTTAATAACCTTAGTTGCAAGCTTGTTTGCAAGGCGAACCAGGGTTTCCTCACGCTTTTGGCGGTAATTCTCTGTATCAATCGTAACCTTTATGTAATCGTCCTCGTCCTTATTTATAATAAGGGAGGTTAAGTATTGCAGCGAATCTAACGTTTCCCCACGCCTGCCGATTACTATGCCAATATCTTCCCCTGTCAGGTTAATTTTAAGGTTATTTTCCTCAACGCTAACATTAATGTTAAGCTTTGCACCCATTTTTTCGGTAACGTCCTTAACAAATGCAATTGCCTTTTCTTCCTTCTCTTTGCTGATAATTGCAGGAATGCGCTCCTTCTTTTCCCTTTTCTCCACCACTTTCGCCTCTTGTTCATTCTTTGGTGCAGATGGCGCCCTTTTCTCAATCTTTGGTTCTTCTTTTTCCTTCTTTGGTGCAGACGTCGCTTTTTTCTCCACCTTTGCAACCGGTAGTGGGGCAACTTCCTCCTCTGCCCCCTCAAAGGAAACCTCTATAATACAAGGCTGTACCCCCAGACCCAAAAACCCCTTGGTTGGCAGCTGAATAATATCATAAGTCACATCGTCTTCTGTAAGATTAAGCTCTCTTAATGCTTTTTCAAAAGCTAGCTCTTTAGTCTTGTCCGAAAATCTCATAGATTTTTTCATAGTTATTCAAACCTCTCTGCATTATCTTTCTTGCCTTTTTTCTTAAGCACCTCTGGCTTTGTTGTTGGGAACATTTTATTTAACACCCACTGCTGAACAACCATCAAAACGTTACTCATAATCCAATAAATACCAACTCCGGCAGGTAGTGTAAAGGTAAACCAAACGGACATAAGTGGCATTGTTATCATCATAGATTTGTTCATTGATTTTGCTTGCTCGTTTGCCATTGCAGCAGACGGGCCAAAGTTCATAGTATACCACGAGGATAAATAAGCTGTTACCCCTGAAAAAATTGGGATTAGCAGCAGCATATTGATTGCAAAAGATGGCGTACCTGCAAGGTTAATTCCCAAAAAGTTAAAGTCAATCATATTAAATGTTGCAAACT
>CAZMCJ010000018.1:0-1630 GCA_964564795.1 uncultured Eubacteriales bacterium
CACAAAACAAATGTGCCAATAATAACCACGCTTATAAAGATAGCGGGGATTATTGCTTTTTTCCATGTGTACTTTTCCACAAGCCTTAGCCACAAAACAACATACAAAACAACGCTTGGAATCATACCAATTAGCATTGATGCCGCTATTGTGCAAAGGGCGCCCACAACAACTCGCCAGTTGGCTAGGGGATAAACCGCCTTTTCCTCTTTAAACGCTTGAATAAATGCAAGAATACTTATTCCAATCAGAACAAGTGCAACAATTGCAGGGAAGAACCCCCCTTGCGGGCCTTTTTTATCCACCCAAAAACCAAATTGGATGAACCCCAGATATGCAAATACAATTCCGATTGCCGCTGTGACGAGCGGTATTATAAACTTGGTGTTTAGCTTGCTCACTATATTTCCCCCTTATTTATTGTTGCGCTGTGTTAGCGCCATTTTTACACATAGTTTGTATGCTTCTTCAAAGGCTGTTGTTTTGCAAATTCCCTTGCCTGCAATGTCGTAGGCTGTTCCGTGTGCAGGGGTTGTGATTGGGTGAGGTTGCCCCCCCGCCACAGTAACCCCAACATCAAAACCTTTAACCTTGATGGCAATTTGACCTTGGTCGTGGAACATTGTAACCGCCGCGTTAAATTCGCCATTAAATGCCTTAATAAACAGTGTATCCGCAGGGAATGGCCCAACGATATTCATACCCTTTTCCTTTGCAATTTCTATTGCAGGGGCAAGAACATCAATTTCCTCCCGTCCACACGTTCCGTTATCCCCACCATGTGGGTTAAGTGCTGCAATTGCCACCTTAGGGTCGTCAATTCCGCTCTTCTTAAGGGTTGAATAGATTAAGTCAATCGCAATCAGAACATTTTCAACCGTTAGGTTTTGGCTAACGTCCTTCAGCGGAATGTGGCTTGTTACCCTTGATGTGTAAAGCCCGTTCATCACGTTAATCTCGCCATGTGGCTGGTTATTGCCGTAGCACTTTGCAAAAAGCTCGTGCTCGCTTTCAAATTTGTAGCCACCCGCCTTCATTGCTGCCTTGTTAAGCGGCGCAAAGCAAATGCCCTCAATAAGTGCCGCCTTGCAATACTCAACGCAGTCAACCAAAACGTCTGCCTCTTGCTTGCCGTTTATGGCGGAAACAACCCCCATTTCAACCTTAGATGCGTCCAGTGGGTTGGTGTTTAAAAGGGTGATGCCCCCCATTTTAACAGCCTCTTCCATACTTTTTGCCACGTTATACTCAAAATTAAGGTTTGCAATTTTCATACCTTGCTTTAGGATGCTTTCGTCCCCCACAATAATGGGCTGGGCGTATTCCTCCAAAAAGCCCTTTGCCGCAACCTTTGCAACAATCTCTGGTCCAATCCCCGCCGCATCCCCAAGTGGGATTGCAATTATGGGTTTGTTATGTGTTAGCATAGCTGTTTCCTCCGTAATAATTTCATTTGCCTATGTATAAAGCAAATAGCGTGCCAACTTATAAAAAAGGAATAATTTTTGGCAGTTTAAAGGGTTACGTTAACAAATTGTTAATGTTTTAACAAAAATAAAACAATATTGAAACTATTTTTAACAATTTATTGTTTTAATTGTTTCATTGGTATGATAAGTTATTTAAATTA
>CAZMCJ010000018.1:1640-8544 GCA_964564795.1 uncultured Eubacteriales bacterium
TTTATAATTATAATATGATTAATTAGGAATAACAAGCTAAATGGAATAAAATGGATAAAAATAGTTTATTATAACAAAGGTACTTATAATAACAAAGGAAAAAAGGCGGAGGTTATAACCTCCGCCTTTAAAATATTATCCTATTTAATAAACTTATCGTTTGCTGTTAGTCGGTCTATGCCCATCTTTGCCGCCATTTGAATAAGGGAAACATCGAACGACCAAGTGATAAGGCGCATACCACGCTCCATTCCCCACTCCAAATCGTCCATCGAGCCTGTGTGGTTGCCTGTTATAATGCCCTTTTCATCGGCACATTTAAGAACCTTGTCAATCGCATCCAAGATAATGGGGTGGTTGGTTTGCCCCACCAAATCAAAGGAGTTTGAAAGGTCGATAGGGCCAAACAAAACAACGTCAATCCCTTTTGCGCTAAGGATATTTTCAATGTCATCAACCGCTTCTTTTGATTCAATTTGCGCAATTATAATAAAGTTATCGTTAACTCTCTCAATCTCCTCTTTTATGTTAAAATTCATTTTATAATCAACAACAGGGCCAACCGTTATGCCCCTTTTGCCGTATGGCTTGTAGCGTGCATAGCTAATTGCCTTTTCAATTTGCTCCCTACTTTCCACCCCCGGCACCATAATTCCGTCGATGCCAATATCGGCAAAGCGCTGGATAATCTCCCGCTCCGGTGCACAAACACGCACGATTACCCCCAAATCGTACCCTTTAGCCATACTTGAAATGGCAGCCACGCTTTGGTATGTATATGGCCCGTGCTCGCAATCAATGATGATATAGTCAAACCCCGCTTGTTTAAGCACACGCACAATGTTTGGGTTATCAATCAGGTTAATCATAGTACCCATAAGGCTTTTGCCCTCTCGAAGCTTTTTTTTCATTATCATATTAAATCTACACTCCTCCATTTTAATATATACCACATATATACTTATAATTATACTTGTATTACAACCCCCTTTCAATATGCAATTATAACAATACTTGGAAAAATCTTTGGCAAAACCTCCAAATGAAAGGGGTTGCAACCTTGCACGCAAAGTATTATAATAATTGTATATAACTTAAATGAAAGGAAGACATTCACGTGAAAAAGATTTTAATTACACAATGGGTTCCTAACGAGTGCCTTGAGCCATACCAAGGCGAATTTAGCATAACTTGCCCCAAGGAGGAGAACACAAGCTTTACATACGACGAAGTAAAAGCAATGGTTGCAGACTATGACGCTCTTTTTGTTATCATCAACAAGGGTGATAAGGCGATGATTGACGCAGGGAAGAACCTTAAAGTCATTGCAAACTTTGGCGTTGGATATGACAACATTGATTGGAGATACGCAACCGAGATTGGGCTTCCTGTTGTGAACACCCCAACTACCGTAACAGAGCCAACTGCGGAGCTTGCAATAACAATTATGCTTTCCGTTATGCGTGGCACAAACAGGATGGACGCAGAGCTAAGAGAAACAAAAATGTGCAAGCTAGTTGCATTTTCTAAGGATGTTACATCTGCATTTGGCAAGACTGTTGGCATTGCAGGCTTTGGCAGAATTGGCAAGGCACTTTGCAAAAAGGCGCAAGGCCTTGGTATGAACGTTATCTACTACGACCCATTTAGAGCATCGCCTGAAACTGAAAAAGAGTATGGCGTTACTTATATGGAGCTTGACGATATGCTAAAGAGTGCGGATGTTGTTTCCCTTCACCTTCCTTTCACAGAGGAAACACGCCACCTTATTAATAAGGATAAGCTTGCACTAATGAAGGACAGCGCATACCTAATCAATGCAGCACGTGGCCCTATTGTTAAGGAGGCTGACTTGGTGGAGGCGCTTAAAACAGGGGTTATCAAGGGCGCCGGAATTGACGTATTTGAGTTTGAGCCGGCGGTTGGCGCAGAGCTTTGCGCACTTGACAACGTGGTAATCACCCCCCACATAGGTACACTTGCATATGATGTTAGGGTTAATATGGCAAAAGAAGCGCTAAACGGCATAACAGGCGTTTTGAGGGGCGAGGTTCCTTACAACGTTGTTAATAAAGAAGTAATCAAATAGGGGTTTTTTTGATAAAACAGGCAGGTGTACACTGGGTACACCTGCCTGTTTGCACGTTATAGACAAAGTTGTTTTTAAACGCCATAGGCAATGGGTTTTTAAACGCCATAAGTAAGGTAGGTTTTGACCGTTATAAGTGAAGTGGGTTTTGACCGCCATAAGTAAGGTAGGTTTTGACCGTTATAAGTGAAGTGGGTTTTACCCGTTATAAGAAAGAGGCTTGAACGCTACAATCAAGGGTTTGTACGTTATAAGTAAAGGGTTTTTGGACGCCATTAACAAGGGATTTTGATACACTTTTTCCATTAAAATTTTCGTGCTTGAACACAATGGCGGCATACAAAAAAGGAGCACTTTCGTGCTCCTTTTATTATTTATTTTTTCTGCTTGTGGCTTTCATTCTAAGCCCATTATCCAAAATTCTTTTTCTAATTCTGATATTAAGTGGGGTAACCTCGATAAGCTCGTCATCTGCGATGAACTCAATCGCTTGCTCAAGGCTTAAAATCTTTGGCGGAACAAGCCTTAGTGCGTCGTCACTGCCTGACGCTCTTGTGTTGGTCAGCTGCTTTTTCCTGCAAACGTTAACGGTAATATCCTCCGCCTTTGGCGATTGACCAACAACCATTCCCTCATAAACAGGGGTGCCTGCACTAATAAACAAAATACCACGCTCTTGAGCATTGTAAAGCCCGTAGGTGATAGCGTTTCCAGCCTCAAACGCCACAAGAGAGCCTGTTTGACGTGCGGGAATTTCACCCTTATACTCACCATAGCTATCAAAAACGCTGTTTAGTATGCCCTCGCCCTTTGTATCTGTCAAAAATTCGTTCCTGTATCCAAAAAGACCACGTGATGGGATTAGGAACTCAATCTTCATTCTTGCGCCCTCGCCGATTGGTGCCATAGCTTGAAGCTCACCTTTTCTTTGTCCCATTTTTTCCATAACGCTGCCCATAGACCCCTCGGGAACGTCTATAACAACACGCTCGATTGGCTCTAGCTTGACACCCTCTTGCTCCACAAAAAGAACACGTGGTGTGCTTACCATAAACTCAAACCCCTCACGACGCATTGTTTCGATTAGGATTGAAAGGTGCATTTCGCCCCTTCCGCTAACCAAAAAGCTGTCGGTTGAGTCTGTATCTTGCACCCTTAGGGAAACGTCCTTTAAAAGCTCCTTTTGCAGACGGTCACGAATATGGCGTGATGTTACGAACTTGCCGTCCTTGCCCGCAAATGGGGAGTTGTTAACGGAGAATGTCATCTCCATTGTTGGCTGTGTGATGCTTACAAACTTAAGTGGCTCCACGCAGTTTATGTCGCACAGTGTTTGACCGATTGTGATGTTCTCAATACCCGAGATACACACGATGTCACCAACTGTTGCCACGTCTATTGGCACTCTTTTAAGCCCCTCGATACCGTAAAGGTTTGCAATTTTTCCTCTGTACGGCTTTATCTGGTCATCATATTCACACACCATTACATCTTGATTTTGGTGAATTTTGCCACGAATTACCCTGCCAATTGCGATGCGCCCAACAAACTTGTTATAGTCGATGGAGGAAACAAGCATTTGGAATGGCTCTTCATCATTGCCCTCGGGTGGGTTTATATGCTCTATAATTTTATCAAACAGTGGGTTTAAATTTTCCCCCTTATGCTCTGGGGAGAAGGACGCAATGCCCTCTCTGCCTGAGCAGAAAACAACCGGGCTGTCGATTTGCTCATCGGTTGCATCAAGCTCCATCAAAAGCTCCAAAACCTCATCTTCAATCTCGTATAGGCGAGCGTCCGGTCTGTCAATCTTATTTACAACAACTATAACTTTATGCCCCAATTCAAGAGCTTTTTGCAAAACGAAACGAGTTTGCGGCATTGTGCCCTCAAAGGAGTCAACAAGCAGCAAAACACCGTCAACCATTTTAAGGATACGCTCAACCTCGCCACCGAAATCGGCATGCCCCGGTGTGTCTATAATGTTAATTTTAACGTCGTTATAAAACGCGCTTGTATTTTTTGCAAGTATAGTAATTCCACGTTCACGCTCAATATCGTTATTATCCATAACTCTGTCCTGCACAACCTGGTTTTCACGGAATGCCCCACCTTGTTTTAGCATTTCATCAACCAAAGTGGTTTTACCGTGGTCAACGTGGGCAATTATTGCAACGTTTCTTAAATCTTTTCTTATCAATTAAACTTCCCCTTTTTTCAATTTATACATTCATCTTTTTATTATAAATCAAACAAGCCCTAAAAGATATATCTTTAATAAACAAGATTGTTGTAAATTACAAATGATTTGTGGTATAATAAGTTATATAAAATTTACAAAAATTTGGTAATAGCCCGATTTGAGGAGGTACTATGAAAACACTTATACTATCAATCACAACCGGTCAGGGCCATAACTCTGTCGCTAATGCCCTTGCAAGCTACTATAAGGATATGGGGGTGGAGTGCGAGGTTTTGGACGTTTACGACTACATCGCCCCACTTTTAAAAGATGTTGTTGCGGAGGGCTACCTTGCCTCCACTGCTTATGTGCCAAAGACAACCTCTCGTATTTACCACCTGGCAGAAAAGAGGACTAAGCCTGCGGGCATTTTTAACCCAGCAAAGATTGGCAACCTTTATATATCCCACGAGCTTAATAAATACCTAAATATTTCCCCACCCGATTTGATTATTTGCACCCACGTTTTTGCGGCGGCGCTTGTTGGAATGCTTAAGCAAAAGGGGAAAATAAAGTGTCTTACAGCAGGGGTGGTGACTGATTTTACCATTCACCCATTTTGGGAGGAAGCCACACGTCTGGACTACATCATCACCGCAAGCGAACTTTTAAAAATGCAATTTTTGCGCAAAGGCTTCCCTGAGGAGAAAATGCTGCCCTTTGGCATACCAATCCACCCAAAATTCTCCATATCCGGAGATAAGGCTAAGGCAAGGGAGGAGCTAAGCCTTGACAAAGATAAGAAAACCGTCCTAGTTATGAGTGGATCTATGGGGTACGGAAGGCTTGACAAGGCAATTGAAAAGCTGGATAACTTGGATATTGACTTTCAAGGGATTGTTGTGTGCGGGAACAACAAAAAGATGGAAAAGCAACTAAATGGTATGGAGTTTAAAAAGGATTTTAAGATTTTTGGATATGTAAATAACGTTGATGTTTTGATGGATGCAAGCGACGTTATAATATCAAAGCCGGGTGGCATCACGTCGTCCGAATCTATGGCGAAGGAGCTGCCAATGATTATGCTAAACCCAATCCCCGGGCAAGAGGAGCGAAATGTGGAGTTTATGTTAAATAATGGGCTTGCACTTTATGCAACCAAAACCTTCCCCCTTGATGAGGCTTTGTTCACACTCTTTGCACGGGACAGCGTTATTAAAAATTTGCAGAGCAATATTAAAGAGGTGGGCAAAAAGAACTCCACAAAGAATATTTGCGAGTTTTTGCTTGAAAAGGCAAATGAAAGAAGTTTAGAAGTATAACTTTAATCTGTGATGTGAGTGTTTGCTTGCTTGCCACTTGCGGTCTAAATTGGTTGGCAGATGAGTGGGGCAGAAAGCTCAAAGAGGGTGGAACTGCAAAAAAAGGAAGGGTAGTACCCTTCCTTTTTTATTATTCAGCCCATTTGCCTGTTAAAATATCAGCTATTCGCTTGCTTGCAAAGCCATCGCCATACGGATTGGACGCCTTAGACATCTTATCGTACTGCCCTTTATCCTCCAAAAGGGTTTTAAACTCTCTATAAATGGTTTCCTCGCCGGTGCCCACCAGTTTAAGGGTGCCTGCCTCAATCCCCTCGGGGCGCTCGGTTGTGTCCCGCATTACAAGAACGGGCTTGCCAAGTGATGGAGCCTCCTCTTGTATGCCGCCGCTATCCGTCAAAATTAGGTAGGAGCGTGCCAAAAAGTTGTGGAAATCAAGCACGTCCAGCGGCTCGATAATCCTAACCCTATCGTTATCCCCCAAAATTTCATTTGCAACGCTACGCACCTGCGGATTCATATGGATGGGGTAAATAACCTTGATGTCGGGAAACTCTGAAACAATGCGCATAATCGCTTTGAACATATGGCGAAGCGGCTCCCCCAAATTCTCCCGTCTATGCGCAGTTAGCATTATAAGGCGGCTATCCGCTGCCCACTCAAGGTGGGGGTGTGTGTAGTCCTCTTTAATTGTGGTTTTAAGCGCATCTATTGCGGTGTTGCCCGTTACATAAATACTTTTTTCCTCCCTGCCCTCCCGAATAAGGTTGGCCTTTGCCATCTCGGTTGGGGCAAAGTTAAAGGCGGAAACAATGGTGGTCGCCTGACGGTTAAACTCCTCCGGATATGGGGAGTATATATTATATGTGCGCAGCCCCGCCTCCACATGTCCAACGGGAATTTGCATATAAAACGCCGAAAGCGCAGTTGCAAAGGTGGTTGTGGTATCGCCATGCACCAAAACAACATCGGGATTTTCCTTTTGAAGAACCTCCCTTATGCCGTTTAGAATATTTATGGTAACATCGAAAAGGGTTTGCCCGTCCCGCATTATGGAAAGGTCGTAGTCGGGCTGAACGCCAAATGCGCTTAGAACTTGCTCCAACATTTGGCGGTGCTGGCCCGTAACACACACCACAGTTTCAATATCGGTGCGCCCTTTAAGCTCCTTAACAAGAGGACACATTTTTATTGCCTCAGGTCTTGTACCGAACACAACCATTACTGTTTTCATATGCTTATCCTTTTCTATTGAATTTTCCTAAAATTCTGTTTTTCCTGCATTCTCTGAGCAGAGTTATAGAAAAACCC
>CAZMCJ010000018.1:8554-10246 GCA_964564795.1 uncultured Eubacteriales bacterium
GACGAGTGCCAAAAACCAACATAACTTTCTTTATATTTTTATTCATTATTTCTCTCCCCAAAATCTGGTTTTTATGGTATCATATATTATCTTAACATATAAGTAAAAAATCATCAAGGAGGATAATTAAAAAATGAAGATTGAAACACGTTGCTTGCATGCAGGCTATGAACCCAAAAACGGTGAAACGAATGTTCTGCCAATCTACCAAAGCACCACATACCGCTACGACTCTACCGAACATGTTGGAAAACTGTTCGACCTTAGTGTGGAAGGGCATATGTATTCAAGAATTTCCAACCCTACTGTTGATGCGGTTGAGAAGAAGATTGCCTCCCTTGAGGGTGGAGTGGCAGCCCTTTGCACAACAAGTGGGCAAAGCGCAACGCTGATTGCTATGCTTAATCTTTTAAATAGTGGCGACCATATCGTGTCCGCAGCAACTATCTACGGAGGAACATTCAACCTTTTTGCTGTGACACTAAAGCGCCTTGGGATTGAATGCACTTTTGTTGATGCTGATGCACCGATTGAGGAGCTTCAAAAGGCAGTTAAGGAAAACACAAGGGCTATCTTTGGGGAGAGCCTTTCAAATCCTTCCATTGCAGTTTTGGATATTGAAAAGTTTGCACAGCTTGCACACCAAAACAATATTCCGCTGATTGTGGACAACACATTCCCAACACCAATTCTATGCAGACCAATCGAGTTTGGGGCGGATATTGTTATCCACTCCACATCAAAATATATGGACGGACACGCAGTTTCGTTAGGCGGAGTTATTGTGGATAGCGGAAAGTTTGACTTTACAAGTGGCAAGTTCCCTGCATTTACAGAGCCTGACAATTCCTACCACGGCGTTGTGTATACAAAGGATTTTGCGCCTTGCCCATTTATTGCAAAAGCAAGGGTGCAAATGATGAGGGATTTTGGTGCATACCCAGGAGCGCAGGCGGCATTTTTGCTTAACCTTGGGCTTGAAACATTGCCACTAAGAATGGCAAAGCACTGCGAAAATGCAAAGGCAGTTGCAGAGTTTTTGGAAGGGAGCGATAAGGTTGAAGCTGCTAATTACCCAACACTTGCGGGGAATAAGTACAGCGAGCTTGCTAAAAAGTATTTGCCACAAGGTGCAAGCGGTGTTATTGCATTTACAATCAAGGGGGGCAAGGAGGCTGCGGTTAAGTTTATGGACAGCCTAAAGCTAGCCTCAATTATGGTGCATGTTGCCGATATTCGCACTTGTGTGCTTCACCCTGCATCGTCAACCCACCGCCAACTAAGCGAGGAGCAGTTGGTTGCAGCGGGCATAAACGGCGGATTAATCCGTTTCTCTTGCGGGTGCGAGAATATTGAGGATATCATTGAAGATATTACACAAGCACTTGCAAAAGTATAAAATTAAGATTTTTAAAGAGCGCCAAAGGGCGCTCTTTTTTTGTTTGCATATAAATAGGCTTGCGGGTGGGAATGTTGCGGGTTTACGCAAGCACTTGCAAACGTATAAAATTAAGATTTTTAAAGGGCGCCAAAGGGGCACCGCGGAAAAACTATCCAACGTCTTATTTTGTCATTCCGAACGTAGTGAGGAATCTAGTATTTTTAAGTACAATCAAGATCCTTCGCTTCGCTCAGGATGACAAGAAGTGAAAGACTATAATAGGCAAGCAAAAAAGCACCCAAAAAGGGTGC
>CAZMCJ010000018.1:10256-14827 GCA_964564795.1 uncultured Eubacteriales bacterium
TCTGCTTTTAAATTTTTAATTATTGAACTTTCCGCCAATGAGTTTCAAAAAAGGCGACCTTAAATGATTCTTTTGAAGCCTTTTTTATTTAATTAATCAACCGCATTTTGAGTAGCCGCATTGTCTGCAACAAACGCAGCCCCCTTCATGCTCCATTTTGCTCCCACATTCGGGGCAATATTTGCTGGTTTTGGTAACTTCCTCGGTATTGTCCCCTATCGCACGTGCAATCTCTTTTGTCTGCGTTAGTGGATTGTTGCCGTTTTTAAACTTCATAACCTTTTCAATCATCTTTGCAATTGCATCGGGGCAAGATGTAACCTTCATATCCCTTTGGCGGATTGTTGATGGGCAACGGATACCCTTAAGCTGCTCTATAATAGCATCGCTGCTGATGCCACTGCGCATTGCAATGGAAACCAAGCGTGCTGTTGCCTCTGATTGTGATGGACAGCCCCCTGCTCTGCCTGTGTTGGTAAACACCTCGCAAATGCCCGTTTCGTCGTAATTTACGGTAATGTAAAGATTGCCACAGCCTATTTTTACCTTTTCGGTTAGCCCTGTTGTTATGTCAGGGCGTGGGCGTGGAACGATTATTGAATCCTCGCAAGCACAGCAAGCGGGCTGAGCAGTTTCCACTGCCTCCTTTTCGTCATTAGCCTTTACATTGCTTTCCTTACCATCGTTAACCTTGCCAATGTTTAAAACTTGGCCGGAACGAGAACCATCACGGTAGATTGTAACACCCTTGCACCCTAGTGTGTAGGACAGCATATAAGCCTCGTAAACGTCCTGCACTGTTGCACAGTTGCTAAAGTTAACAGTTTTGGAAACTGCGTTGTCTGTGTGCTCCTGAAAGGCTGCTTGCATTTTTGTGTGCCAGATTGGCTCAACATCGTGCGCACAAACAAAAACATTCTTAATGTCCTCTGGGATACCGTCAACGTGTGCAAGGCTGCCTTGCTCTATAATTTGCTTCATAAGCTCGTCGGAGTATATTCCCCTCTCCACAAGCTTTTCCTTTAATATGTTGTTTGTTTCGATTAGGTGTGTGCCGTCCATAACGTTTCTGATGTAGGCATATGCAAAAATTGGCTCAACACCGCTGGAAACGCCTGCAATGATGGAAAGTGTGCCTGTTGGTGCAATTGTTGTAAGTGTGCCATTTCTAATTGGTGCCTTTTTTGCATATATGCTTTCCTCAAACAGTGGGAACGCACCCCTTGTTTTTGCAAGTTCAATGCTTGCACTGTGGGCGGTATCGTTAATAAGCTTCATCACTTGTTTTCCTATAGCCACACCCTCGTCGCTATTATAAGGAACGCCTAAGTAGAGCAGCATATCGGAAAAGCCCATTACGCCAAGCCCGATTTTCCTTGTTTGCTTTGTAACCTCCCCGATTTTATCAAGGGGGTACTTGTTAACGTCGATAACGTTATCCAAAAAGTGAACAGCACTTTTAACGGTAGCAACGATTTTTCCCCTATCAATTTCGTATCCGTTTTTGCCCTTTTTGATGTGGTTTGCAAGGTTGATGGAGCCTAGATTACAGCTCTCGTATGGAAGAAGTGGTTGCTCGCCACATGGGTTTGTGGATTCAATCTCCCCTTGCATTGGAACAATGTTATCCCTGTTTAGGCGGTCAAGGAAGATAATTCCCGGCTCGCCAGTTTGGTGGGCACAGTTGACAATAACGTTAAAAACATCTTTTGCGTTTAGCTTGCCAACCTCTTTATTTGTTGATGGCTCAATAAGGGAGTAGTCCTCGTCCGCTATAACGGATTTCATAAATGCCTCGGTTATGCCAACACTTATATTGAAGTTAGTTATTTCGCTTGTGTTTGTTTTGCAGTTGATGAACTCCATAATATCGGGGTGGTCAATGCGCAAAATGCCCATATTTGCACCACGGCGTGTGCCACCTTGCTTAACTGCCTCAGTCGCTGCGTTAAAAACCTTCATAAAGCTGATAGGCCCGCTTGCAACACCACCTGTGGAGTTAACGCTTGCCCCCTTTGAACGAAGGCGGGAGAAGGAAAAACCGGTGCCGCCACCACTTTTGTGGATTAGCGCTGCATTTTTAATTGTTTCAAAGATTTGCTCCATCGAGTCCTCGATTGGAAGAACAAAGCAAGCGGAAAGCTGACCTAAATCACGCCCTGCATTCATAAGGGTTGGTGAGTTTGGCAGGAAATCCAGCGACGTCATAAGGTTATAAAATTCCTTAGTTGTCTCCTTTGAATTGCCCCCCTCGTAAGCATCGTCCGCAGATGCAACCGCACTTGCAACACGGGTAAAAAGCCCCTCGGCATTTTCTATAAGGTTACCATTTTCGTCCTTTTTAAAGTATCTGCTCTCTAGAATTTTGATTGCGTTTTTAGAAATCATCTATTTTTCCTCGTTTCATATCAGTACAATATATTGGCTTGTTTTTATTTAGACTACACTATATATTGTATCAGCAAAAAAAAATAAGTCAACATATGGAAACAAAGTTTATTATTTTTGTGACAGCAGACTAAATTTACTGCTATATTTGGGCTATTATGCGTGTACCAACATCAAAAATCGTGGCAAATGTGGTGCTTAGTTACACCTTGTTATAGCGGTGTATAAAATGTGATATTAAAAGTTAGTTAATTTTTTGGTTTTTGCTATTTTTGGAGGGGGCGCCTTTGGCAAAAACTACACAAAATTGGCTATTTTTTTTATGTGATAGAATGTGATATTTGCTATCCTATACAATTATAAATACAAGATGTAGAAAAGGAGGGGACAAGGTGGAGGAGATTGCAAGGCAAATAGAGGAGCAGATTATGGTTATAAGGCGGGAGCTTTTAAAGATGAGGTTTTTAAGGGATTTGGGGGCAAGGGATACCTTGGAAAAGCGAAAGCGAGTTGTTACCTTAGAAAGAATGGAGCTGGACCTGCACTATACCCTACATATGATTAATGATAGGAGGAAAAATGGAAAAGAAAAAAAGAGGAAGACCCACAAGACGGTTAGCCTACAAGGCAGAGATTGAAAAAGAGGTTGCAAAGGCGACTATGGCGGCGGTTAAAAGCCTTTATGCAATGCTTGGGGACGATGAGCTGTCGCCCAGCGTTAAAATGAGTGTGATTAAGGAGGTGCTGGAGCGCGGCCTTGGCAAGCCAAACACGCCAATTGCCCTGGGTGAACAGGAGGAGGCGGAGGCAAAGCAGGTGGAGATTGTGCTGCGCATTGTGAATAATGGAGATTAAAATTACAAAAAAGCAAGGACAATTTGTTACAGCAACCGCCGACGAGGTTTTGTTTGGCGGGGCGGCGGGGGGCGGAAAATCCTACGCACAGATTATTGATGGTCTGATATTTGCGGTTAAATATGGCGGGAGCAGGCAGCTTATTTTGCGGCGCACCTTCCCCGAGCTTAGGCGTTCCTTAATTTTAACCGCACTTAGCCTTTACCCCAAAAGCATTTGCAAGTACCACGAAACCAACCACAGGTGGACTTTTTTTAATGGTTCGGTAATTGAATTTGGGTTTTGTGATAGCGAGAGCGACGTGACGAAATACCAATCGGCGGAGTACGATGTGATCCGCTTTGACGAGCTGACACACTTTACCGAGTTCCAATTTGTGTACCTTTTAAGTAGAGTGCGTGGTGCAAACGACTTCCCAAAACAGATTAAATCGTCCACCAACCCCGGCGGTGTGGGGCATAGCTGGGTTAAAAAGCGTTACATAGACGTGGCGCCCCCAAACAAGGTGTACACCGACGAATTAAAGCGGACAAGGGTGTTTATCCCCGCACTGGTTGAGGATAACAAGTTCCTTATGGAGCGGGACAAGGGGTATATTAGACGTCTTAAATCGCTTGATGAGAGCAGCAAAAAGGCGCTGTTATACGGGGAATGGGATTTGTTTGAAGGGCAGTATTTCGGCGAGTTTAAGGTTGGGGTGCATACTATCCCACCCTTTAAAATCCCCAAGCATTATAAGAGGTATTTTAGCGTTGACTATGGGCTTGATATGCTTGCCGGGCTGTGGATTGCGCTGGACGAGAGGGGGTGCGCCTTTGTTTATAGGGAGGTTTACGAGCCAAACCTAATAATCACCGAGGCGGCGAAGCGCATTATAGAGCTGGAGGATGGGGAGGAGATTTACGCCCGCTTTGCACCGCCCGACCTGTTTAATAGAAGGCAGGAGAGTGGCAGGAGCGTTATCGATATCTTTGCCGATAGGGGGCTTTACTTTGAAAAGAGCAGCAACGATAGGGTTGCGGGGTGGTATGCGGTTAAGGAATTTTTGAAGGAGGGGAAAAACGAGTTTGGCGAAGGGACGGCAAAGCTTAAAATCTTTGATAATTGCATTAATTTGATACGAACCCTCCCCGCACTTTGCTTTGATGCGAGGAATAAAAATGATGTTTCAAACACCCCCCACGAGCTGACCCACGCACCCGACGCCTTGCGCGGATTTTGTGTGATGAATTTGGAGGGTGGTGGGGAGAAAAGCGTGAGGAATAACAGGAGCGAGATTACGCACTTCCTAAACTTTGGGGTTTAGGGGTGGAGTAATGGGTAAACAA
>CAZMCJ010000019.1:0-5944 GCA_964564795.1 uncultured Eubacteriales bacterium
GGTATGATTGAGGAAAACCCAATAGACGGCTTATACTGCGCAAATGTTAGCATTAAGGCGCAAGGAGAAGTGCTTAGCAACACAACCATGGTTAGCGGTGTTAAGGTAACAATCGGTAGGGAGTTCTTCCTAAAGGGTCAGAGCTTTGCGGGCAAGGGCTACATCATTAAACTGGAGCAAAAGGAGGTAGCAAAATGATTGACAATAAGGGAAGAGTTTTCAAACGAATTAGTGTTGTTGATATAATAATTTTGCTGTGCATTGCTATTGCAGTTGGCGGATTTGTTTATAAGATGCGCGCCGGCAATAATGTGATTGTGGCAAAGGCGAATACGCCGATAAAGGCAACCTTCCTAATTTCTGAAATTAGAAATTACACAGCTGACTCTATTAAAGCGGGGGATTTGCTATACGAGGAGCACGGGGGACTTTTGGGTAAAATATTGTATGTTAAAGTGCTACCTGCTAAAAAAGTGGTGGATAGCCCAGAGGGTAAGCAGGTTTATGCAGAGATGTTAAGTCGGTTTGATGCTTATGTAACGGTTGAGGCTGAGGGTGCAGTGAGGGACGGCAGCATATACATTGCGGGCAAGAGAATAATAAACAAGGGCAGCGAAAATAACGTGGAAACAAACAAAATCATTAGCAAAAGCACTGTTTATGACGTTAGCACAGAAATAAAATAGGGCAAAATGTAAAAAGGGGATTAAAATGATAGGAAGCGGAACAGTTGCAAACTTTTTAACCATTGTGATAGGCTCGATTTTGGGGCTTTTGATTAAAAAGGGTATAGATAGGAACTTAAAGGAAATTATTGAAAATTCAATCGGAATATCGGTTATGATAATCGGACTTAGTGGGACTCTTGGCGGAATGTTTAAGGTGGCTAAGGATGGAAGTATTAATAGCGAGTTTACCATGCTGCTTGTTTTCTCCCTAATTTTAGGGGGGATAATTGGATACCTATGCAAGATTGAGGAGGGGCTAAACTATATTGGAGATGCACTGTCCACCAAGTTTTCAAAGACGGATAGCTCACTTTTTGCGCAAGGTTTTGTGTCCTCCTCCCTGCTGTTTTGCGTAGGGGCGATGGCAATTGTTGGCTCGCTGGAAGATGGGCTTACAGGAAGTGGCACCACCCTTTACATAAAATCTGTTTTGGACGGAACAATGGCGATAATACTAACCTCCACACTTGGAATTGGGGTTATGTTTTCTGCAATACCCGTTGTGTTGTATCAAGGGGCAATAACAGCACTTGCAGTTGTGGTAAAGCCCTTTATGACAGAGATTGTAATAACACAGATGAGCGTTGTTGGAAATGCACTTGTGCTGTGCATTGGGCTTAACATTTTAAAAATTACCAGAATAAAAATAGGGTATTTATTACCCGCAACCTTTCTGCCACTCATTTTTTCAATGTTTATATAACTTTACGCAAAAATAACCAATATTTAATTTTTATAAGGAAAAAATACAGTATATAATGATAATTGACTATTGTGGACAAATAGGGTATTCTAGAAGTAATGAAAATATTTCAAAGGGGCGATAAAATGTATTCAAGAGAAGTTATTGTGCAGAATATGTTGGGTTTACATGCTAGACCTGCAACATTTTTCATTCAAAAGGCTAATGAGTTTAAGTCTGTAATCTGGGTGGAGAAAGACGAAAGACGTGTTAATGCAAAGAGCCTACTAGGCGTTTTGTCACTGGGTATAACACAAGATACCACAATCAACATAATAGCAGAAGGAAGCGACGAGGACACAGCTGTTAGCTCCTTAATCGAACTTGTTAAGAAAAACTTCAACGAATAATCACAGCAATCGGTCTTAAATAATAAAAAGGGTGGGGATTTTATCTTCGCCCTATTTTTATATTGTTTGGCAAAAAGGTGGAAAAAATATGAAATTTAAAGAAGAAGTTTTGGAAAAAGTTAAAAATTTGCCCCACCTACCCGGTGTTTATATAATGAGGGACGCCCGTGGCAAAATCATATACATCGGAAAGGCAAAAAGCCTTAAAAACAGGGTTTCAAGCTACTTTAAGGCGCTGAGCGACCAACGTGTTAAGGTGGAAAAAATGGTGGAGAAAATAGACGATTTCTCCGTTATTATAACAGACACAGAGTTTGAGGCGCTTGTGCTTGAGTGCAACCTGATTAAAACCCACAAGCCAAAGTACAACATTCTTCTAAAGGACGACAAGGCATACCCCTTTATGAAAATTACCATAAATGAGCAGTACCCACGCATTATGATTGCCAGAAAAAAGGGCCCGGATAATGCTAAATACTACGGACCATATAAAAGCACAAAGGTTATTAGAGATACAATTTCGCTACTACAAAAGCTGTTCTTAATCCCCACGTGCAACAAAGTTTTTCCCCGTGATATAGGCAAGGGAAAGGTGTGCCTTAATTACCACATCAAGCGGTGCAGCGGCATTTGCCAAAACCACAAAAGCAAAGAGGAATATGCAGAGACCTTTAAGGAGGTTATTGCATTTGTGGAGGGCAAGAGGGAGGAAATCTTAAAGGATTTACGCATCAAAATGGAAGCTTATGCACAGGATTTGGAGTTTGAAAAGGCGGGGGTAATAAGGGATCGCATACAAAGCATTGAGAAGCTGGGGGACAGCCAAAAGGTTTACTCCCAAAGGGAAACGGATATGGACATAATCTCCTACTTTTTTATGGGTGGCAAGGTGTGCATAACGATATTGTTTATCCGTTTTGGCAAACTGCTTGATAAAGACTTTTTTATATACAATGAGGAGGAGTTTTTGGAGAGCGATGGCGGACTTAGCCAGTTTGTGGGGCAATATTACAGGGAGGACTCCTATATTCCACGTGAGCTTTTGATAAATGCACAGGAGGGGGAGGACCTAGACGCACTGGAGGAATTTATGCGTACCCTTCGTGGCGGTGCGGTCACCATCAAAAATCCAAAGCGTGGTGAGCGTTTAAGTATGCTTGAAATGGCAACAATGAATGCAAAGGAGGAGCTGGAGCGGGTAATCACAAAAGAGCAAAAGGAGCGTAAGCTACTGGTGGAATTACAAAAGCACCTAAGCCTTAAAAATCTGCCAAGGCGGATTGAAAGTTACGATATATCCAATATGGGGGATACAAATATGGTAGGGGGAATGGTTGTTTTTAAGGACTGCCAGCCGTATAAGAAGGACTATCGGCGCTTTAAGATTGAGCATCAAGGACAGGACGATTACACTGCGATGAAAGAGGTTATTTACAGACGCTTTGAACGCTATATGGCGGGGGATGAAAAGTTTAGCGAGATGCCCGATTTGATTTTACTAGATGGTGGCAAGGGTCACTTGAGCGCCATTAGTGAAATGCTAACACAGCTTAATATTGACGTGGAGGTTTTTGGAATGGTGAAGGATAATAGCCATAAAACCAAGGAGCTGATTGGAAAAAATGGGGTTGTAACAATCTCCAAAACACCACACATTTTTGCCTTCATTGGCACAGTGCAGGAGGAGGTTCACCGTTTTTCAATTGATTACCACAAAAAGCTTCGGGAGAAAACAACCTTCAACTCTCAGCTTGCTGATATCCCCCTTGTGGGTAAGCAACGTCAAAAGGCACTTCTAACCCATTTTAAGGGTGTTGCCGGGATAAAAAAAGCGAGCATAGAGGAACTTATGGCGGTGGAGGGGGTAAGCAAAAAGATTGCCACAGCAATAAAAAGCCATTTTAGCGGTGAAAAAGATGATGATGGGGGAGTTAAAGAGTGAGAGTAATTGCAGGTAAGGCAAGGGGCAAAAAACTGGAATCATTGGAGGGAATGGACGTCCGACCAACCCTTGATAAGGTAAAAGGTGCAATTTTTAACATAATTCAATTTGAAATTGCAGGTAAAAGAGTGCTGGATTTATTTGGCGGAAGCGGCTCCCTTGGGATTGAAAGCGTAAGCCGTGGGGCGGAAAGTGCAGTCATTGTAGATTTATCCAAAAATGCCGCAGAGGTTATCAAAAGGAACGTTTCCGGGTGCAAAATGGGGGAGAATATTACAGTTTGCAACGAAAATTATTACGAATTTGTTAATAAATATAAAGGTGAAAAATTTGATATAATTTTTCTTGACCCACCATATCACAAGAATTTAATTGATGAGGCAATTAGTGCAATATTGTGTTGTCAAATCATAGATAAGTGTGGTATAATAATATGTGAAAGAGATAAAAATGATGTTTTGAAGGATAAATATGGAGATTTTGTACTCCAAAAAGAGTATTTTTATGGCAAGAGTATTGTTTCTATCTACAAATACGGAAGTAGTGAATAAAAAATGAAAATTGCGGTATACCCCGGCAGTTTCGACCCTATCACAAATGGTCATTTAGATGTTATAAAACGTGCTGCCAAAATGTTTGATAAAGTTGTTGTGGCGGTGCTTGATAATTCGTCAAAAAACCCCGTCTTCACCCAAAAAAAGCGTATGGAGATGATAAAACAGGTAACTGATGAGATGGAAAATGTTGAGGTTGCATATTTTGAGGGCCTATTGGTTGATTATTGCACAGCAATTGGTGCTAATTTTGTGATAAAAGGTCTTAGGGCTGTTTCGGATTTCGAGTACGAGTTTCAAATGGCGTTAACAAATAAACACCTTTGCGGGGAGATTGATACAGTTTTTTTAACCGCACAAACAGAATATATGTACCTTAGCTCTAGCATTGTTAAGGAAGTGGCGCGCTATGGTGGCGATATCAGTGATTTTGTTCCGCCGGCACTTCTTGATACAATAAAAGCTAAATTAAAAAAGAATTAAATAAGGAGAATTAATATGAATATTGAAGAACTAATCAACGAACTGGATGAAATAGTGATTAATGCTATGCCACTGCCTATGACAAATGGTAAATGTATAATTAACAAAGAAGAATTTAAGGATATTATTCAAGATATTAGGCTTGCTATACCAAGCGAAATTAAGCAAGGAAAAAACATAGTGGCCGATAGAAACGAAATTGTTGCAAAGGCAAGAAAAGAAGCGGAAGACATAATTGAAAAAGCAAAAAAAGATGCAAACAAATTGCTGGGCGAAAACGAAATTATGAAGCTTGCAACAATGAAAGCAACAGAAATGATTACCAATGCAAACGCAAAAGCAAAAGAAATGAAGGCAATGGCGAACGACTATTCCGACTCTGTTTTGGCGCAGATGGAAGAAAGTTTGGCTAAAGCTTTGATTGAACTTAAGAAAACAAGGACATCAATAAAAACACCACAAAAAAATGAGCCTTCTATATAGAAAATATTGAGCCAAGATTGTGCAATATTAACAAAAACTATATGTACTATGTAAAGCAAAAGACTACAACAATATGTTGTGGTCTTTTTTTATTACTTGGTATAATTATACATATATCAAGTAAAAGTTACAAAACATATCAATAAATAATTATTAATGCCTATTGCAATTCACATGCAAAACAATTATAATAGGAACATAAGTGGTGGAAAGTGGCACTAAGTGGCACGAAATACCTTAAAAGGCAAGGAGGTGGCGGTGGGTGCTGTTAATAGGAGAATACAACCACAGTATCGATTTAAAGGGCAGACTTATAATGCCTTCC
The DNA here is from genome assembly GCA_964564795.1 of uncultured Eubacteriales bacterium. Taxonomy (GTDB): domain Bacteria; phylum Bacillota; class Clostridia; order Oscillospirales; family RGIG577; genus CAZMCJ01. Next base: position 5,608 of record CAZMCJ010000019.1, read on the forward strand.
CGCTTCCGAGATGTTTTAGGCGAAACATTTATTGTAACAAAGGGGCTTGATTATTGCCTTTTTGTTTATTCAATGGACGAATGGAAAATACTAGAAGATAAAATAAAAGCGCTACCACTGGCAAAGGCAAGGGATATGCAACGCTTTTTCTTTGCCAGCGCAACAATAGTGGAGGCGGACAAGCAGGGCAGGATTGTTATCCCTGCAAAACTTCGCATTTACGCATCTCTTGAAAGAGATGTGGTTGTAACAGGTGCGTCCACAAGAGCAGAGATTTGGGATAAGGCTAAGTGGGAGGCTCAGGTGGAAAATATTACAGAGGAATCCATTATTAATG
>CAZMCJ010000019.1:5954-13918 GCA_964564795.1 uncultured Eubacteriales bacterium
TTTTGAAAGATGGAGGATTGGTAAATGGAATTTAATCACACATCAGTACTCCTAAACGAAAGTATAAACGCATTGCATATTAAACCAAACGGGATTTATGTTGATGGTACTATGGGAGGTGGAGGACATAGTTTTGAGATAGCAAAACGACTAGATATGGGGCGCCTAATTTGCATTGATCAGGATATTGATGCAATAAACGAGGCGAAAAAAAGGTTGATTTATTACGAAAAAAAGGTTACAATAATAAAAGATAATTTCGCAAATATTAAAAAAGTATTACGAGATTTAGAAATACCGAAAATCGACGGAATTTTACTTGATTTGGGGGTTTCCTCCTACCAGCTTGATGCGGTTGAACGTGGCTTTAGCTACAACAATAACGCACAGCTTAATATGAGGATGTCGCAAGATAACGAGCTAGATGCAAAGTACATAGTTAATAATTACTCCAAACAGGAGTTAACAAAGATAATAAGTGAATATGGCGAGGAACGGTACGCCTCCAAGATTGCCCATTTTATAGAGAAGCAGCGCAAAGAATCTCCTATAGAAACAACGGGGCAGTTGGTGGAAATAATTAAAATGGGAATACCAGCCGCTGCAAGGCGGACAGGTGGTCACCCTGCAAAACGAACCTTCCAAGCAATACGAATTGCGGTAAACAACGAGCTGGGGGTTTTGAAAGAAGCACTTAAGGACAGCGTGGACCTTTTAAATAAAGAGGGTCGTCTTTGCGTCATAACTTTTCACTCATTGGAAGACCGAATTGTAAAATCAATGTTTAAAGAATTTTCTAAGGGCTGCACTTGCCCTAAATCCTTTCCCGTTTGCGTGTGTGGGAACACGCCTGAGATGAGGATTTTGGGAGCTAAGGGGATTCTTCCCTCCGAGGAAGAGATTGCCCACAACAAAAGGAGCAGGAGCGCACGACTTAGAGTTGCCGAAAAAGTGTAGAAGTATAAAAAGGGGGACATAATAAAATGAGAAATCAGTCAATGACATATGATTTTTCTTCATTTGAGAGTGGTATGGCAATTGATTCAAAAATGGTAGCAAACCAAAAGCAAAAAAGCGTAACATGGGGTAGGGGTAATGGAATTCTTTTTGCGGTTTTGTGCTTAGTTTTGGTGGGACTTCTTTTTAATAATGTTTATTTAACAGAGGCATCTGCGGAGGTGTCGTCACTAAGGAACGAACTTAAAAAAGAGCAGAACGAAACAATTACATTGCAAGCCAAGCTTGAGCAGCTGACAAGCCTAAAGGTTGTGGAGGATTACGCAAAGGATAAACTTGGAATGACGCCTGCAATGCAACACCAGTTTGAGTATGTTAACTCCAACAACCAAAGCAGAGTGGCAATCCTAAAAGCGGAGAATGCATCCGTTCTTGGAAACCTTTATATGGCACTTAGCAAAACATTTAACATTGCATTGGAATATATAAGGTAGAATATTTAATATAATAATTATAGATTAAAAGTGGGGAGTGAGGGTATCTTAAATATAAAGGTATTCCTAACTCTCCATTTGGAATTTAAAGTTATTTTGATTTTGAGGTGAATATATTGTCAAACGGACCAAACAGGCATATGAGATTAAGAATGAACTTTATATTAGGTTGCTTTTTTTTGGGGATTTGTGTGCTGGTGGGCAGCCTTTTTAACACACAGATTTTAAAGCATGATTATTACGAGCAGAAGGCAGTTAGCCAACAAACAAAGGACACATTAATAGCACCACAGCGTGGAGCAATCTATGACAGAAACATGACAACCCTTGCGGAGAGTGCAACGATTGATACAATTGCCATAGACCCAAGCCAATTAAGGCGTGAGAAGGATAAACTGTCGGCGGAGGAGCTTTCGGCATTTTTGGCTGAAACACTGGGGCTGGATTATGATAGCGTGTTTAAAAAGACGCAAAAAAATACATCATATGAGTATATAATGAAAAAGGTGACAAAGCTAAGTGCTGACGAGATAAGGCTATATGCAAGCGAAAAAAAATCCAAAGCCATCATATTTGAGGAGGACTCTAAGAGATACTACCCATATGGTAATTTTGCTGCGCATATTTTAGGATTTGTTGGTAGTGATAACCAAGGTCTTAGCGGGGTGGAATCGGCATTTGATAATGAGCTTAAAGGCACTGCAGGGCGCATAATAGGGGCTAAAAAAGGCGATACCGAGATGCCATTTGAATATGAGCAATATGTGGAGGCGCAAGACGGACACAACCTTGTTCTGACAATTGATGAGGTTATACAACACTTTTTAGAAAAATACTTGGATCAAGCACGTGTGGAATACGGGCTTAGGAAAAAGGCAACGGGTATAGTTGTTAATGTGAATACCGGGGAGATTTTAGCACTTGCTGTTAAAGAGGACTTTGACCCTAACAGCCCGGGAACAATCACAAATGAGGCGGTTTTGCTTGATCTTGAAAAACAAAAGGCAGAAGGTAATGAAAACGCAAAATCAGAGTATTTGCAAAGTACGGTGTGGCGTAACAACGCAATATCAGACACATACGAGCCGGGAAGTGTTTTTAAGATGTTCACTGCGGCAATGGCACTGGAAGAAGGAAGTGCAACAATGAATTCAACATATTTCTGTGCAGGCTCAGTTAAGATTGGAAAGTACGACATCGGTTGCTGGAAGCGCACTGGGCATGGTCAACAAACATTCTCCCAAGCTCTGGAAAATTCGTGCAATCCTGCACTTATGCAAATGGTAGCAGGGGTGGGACGTGATGCGTTTTATAAATATCAGGAGGCATTTGGATTTAGAGAAAAGACAGGAATTGACATAACCGGAGAAGGCACAAGCATTTTGCATCCATACTCAAACCTTAAAGAGGTGCAATTGGCAACCTCAGCATTTGGGCAAACCTTTAAGGTTACCCCAATACAGATGATAATGGCAATTTCCGCTATTGCAAATGGCGGAACCCTTTATAAGCCGCAGCTTGTAAAGGAGTTTAGGAATAGTGACGGAATGGTTGTTGAATCATTCGCTCCAACGGTTAAGCGTCAAGTTATCTCCAAAGAAACATCCCAGCTAATGTGCCAGGTTTTGCGTGATGTTGTTTCAAAGGGTACTGCAAAGAATGCCAACATAGTTGGATTCCAAATTGCGGGGAAAACAGGAACAAGTGAAAAGCGTGACGAATTTGACGCAGAGGGAAATGCGGATAGAACAAAGCGTATTGCTTCTTTTGGAGGATTTGCACCAGCAAACAACCCTCAGATTGCCCTTTTGGTTATATTAGATGAACCAGCAAACCCATCAATGGGTGGAGGGCAGATTGCCGCACCGACATTTAGGAATATAATGGCGGACACCCTTAATTACCTAGGAATTGAACCGCAATATAGTGAAAATGAAATGGGAGCAATTGAGGTTGTGGTGCCTACATTTAATGAAACAATTATAGAAAATGCACGTACTTCACTTAAAAAGGTTGGACTTGAGCCACAGATTATTGGAGATGGAGACACTGTTATTGACCAAATTCCAAAGGCTAATTCCAAAATACCATACGGTTCTAAGGTTTATCTGTTCACTCAAGAAGGGGTGGGCGAGCGTAACACAACTGTTCCCGATTTAACAGGTATGACAATAGCAAAGGCAAACCAAGTTCTTGCGAAGAATAACCTTAACATTAAGATTACCGGAGCAACAACAGCCGATGCTAAGGTTAAAAACCAAAAACCTGCGGCAGGAGTGCAAGCACAAATTGCAACAATCGTTACTGTTGAGCTGCAAAGTAATACTGATTTAGGGGAATAGAGGAAACTGTGGAGGAATAGTAGATGAAATTAAAAGATTTGATTGAAAACATTGAAGTTATAAGTAAGAATGTAAGTGACGATTTAGAAATTAGCGACATTGCATATTCCTCAAACACCTGTACGAGAGGGTGTGCATTTGTTGCAATTGCAGGGGTTAAAACGGACGGTCATAAGTTCATTAAAAACGCACTGGAAAATGGTGCGGTGCTTGTTGTGGCAACACAGGAGCAAGGGGAAGATGTGCCCTTTATCTTGGTTAAAGACACAAGAAAAGCCCTTGCAATAATGTCTGGCAACTTTTTTGGAAATCCATCTAAAAAGTTTAGCCTTATCGGGGTGACTGGTACAAACGGCAAAACCTCCACCACTTATATGCTAAAGAAAATTTTGGAGGAAACGGGCAAAAAGGTTGGCCTTATTGGCACAAACAACAATATGATTGGTGATAGGGTGATACATTCGGACCGCACAACACCTGAGAGTAGGGAGCTTCAAGAGCTTTTTGCCGAGATGGCAAAAGAGGGGGTTGATGCAGTGGTTATGGAGGTATCCTCCCACGCACTTGCCCTGGACCGTACTTATGGCTCAGCATTTAATCTGGGAATTTTCACAAACCTTACCCAAGACCATTTGGATTTCCACGAGAATATGGAGGAATATCTAAAGGCGAAGGCAATTTTGTTTAGCAACTGTACGGTTGGTGTTATTAATTTGGACGACGAGAGCAGCGAATATATTCTTAAAAACTCAACATCTAAGAACTTTACATTTTCTTTAACTAAAAACGAGGCAGACGCAATAGCCAAAAATGTGCGTCTTAGCAGTGAGAGCGTTGATTTTGACCTACTTGCAAAGGGAATATTGGAGCGTATTCATCTAAATATTCCGGGGCGGTTTTCTGCATATAATGCTCTGGGTGCAATCACTGCCTCCCTCGCAATGGGAATTGAAATTTCAAAAATCAAATCGGCGGTTGCAAAGATTGAAGGGGTTAAGGGAAGGATTGAGGTTGTTAAAACAAACACCCCATATACTGTTATAATTGACTATGCACACACGCCCGACGGAGTGAAAAATGTAATAAACAGTGTGCGTGATTTTGCAAAGGGCAGGGTAATCACCCTTATTGGTTGTGGTGGCGACAGGGACAAGACCAAACGACCAATTATGGGCAAAATTGCAACCGAGCTGTCCGACTTTACCATAATCACGTCGGACAATCCACGCACAGAGGAGCCGGAGGGCATCATAAACGATATTTTGCAAGGGGTTAAGGAGGGTAAGGCGAAGTATAAGGTGGTTGTTAACAGGGAAGAGGCGATTGCCTATGGCATTTCAATTGCCAAGGAGGGTGATGTGCTAATTCTTGCGGGCAAGGGGCATGAGACCTACCAAATTTTGAAGGATAAAACCATTCATTTTGACGAGAGAGAGATTGTACTGAGCCTGCTAGAAAGTAGGAAAGATGTACAAGGATAGGAGAAAGTAAGATGGTTGAATTAACCCTTTTGGAAGTGGCAAATGCCGTTCGGGGCGAGCTGAGCGGATGTGGCGATATTAAAATAGTAAACGTAGTAACCGACTCAAGAAAAGTTGAAAAAGATTTTCTTTTTATTGCACTGGTTGGGGATAATTTTGATGGTCACAATTTTATTCAAAATGCTTTTTTAAGTGGTGCAGCAGCGGTGATTTCTGATAGATATATAGACGTTCCTTGCGGCAAGGCAATAATTGTAGTGCGTGATACCAAAAAGGCACTTCTGGAGCTTGCTGCATATTATAGGGAGCAGTTCCACATACCAATAGTTGCGGTAACGGGTAGCGTTGGCAAAACCACAACTAAGGAGTTTATTTACAGTGTTCTTTCAAGGGGCTACAAAACCATTAAAACAATAGGCAACTTCAACAATGATATTGGGCTGCCCCTAACCACCTTTACGATAGAAAAGGAAACGCAAGCAGCAGTTTTGGAGATGGGAATGAGCGGCTTTGGCGAGATTGAAACGCTAACCAACATTGCAAGGCCATATATCGGCGTTATCACAAACATTGGCACAGCTCATATTGAAAATTTGGGCTCTCGTGATGGAATTTTAAAGGCAAAGATGGAAATTGTTAAAGGTATTGCGCCAAATGGCTACCTTGTTCTTAACATAGATGAGCCACTCCTTGAGGAGGCTAGGACTAAACGGGACATAAATATAATATATTATGGAATAGACAATAAAAATGGAGATTTCTACGCAGAAAATATCAGGGAGTTTAGCGATTATACCCTTTTTGAAATTAAGGGCAAAATCAACAAGGAGGTACGCATACCCACCGTTGGACGCCACAACGTGTATAACGCAATATGTGCGGCGGCTGTTGGTTATTTGCTTGGAATTGGGCAAGAAAAGATGGCAGAGGGGCTACTCTGTTTTGAAAACGCAAAAATGCGTCAAAATATTTATGAAAAAAACGGTGTTACAATCATTGATGACTGCTACAACGCAAACCCGGACTCTATGAAAGCGGCGATTAAGGTTTTGGCAAACAGGCAGGGTCGTAAGGTTGCAATACTTGGGGATATGTTGGAGCTTGGAGTATATAGCGAAATTGCACACAGCGAAATAGGTGCAGTAGCAAGACAAAACAATGTTGATTTACTTGTTTGCTTTGGAAGTGAGTCGCGCTTTACGTTGGAGGCATTCTTAAAAAATAAGGAAAGTTTTCAGCAAGGGGCACGTTTTAGCAGCAAGGAGCATCTATCAATGTTCCTTAGGTCTATTGTAAAAAAAGGGGATACTTTGCTATTTAAAGGTAGCAGAGGAATGAAGATGGAAGAAATTATTCAAATGTATTTTAAAGATTAAAAAACGGGGGAAATTATGTTATGCTAGAAATGCTTGGGGCGATTGTTGTTGCCTTTTTTATATCCGGGGCAATTGCGCCAAAAATTATACCATTTTTACGCCATCTTAAGTTTGGCCAACAAATTTTGGAGGACGGACCAACCTGGCACATGAAGAAGCAAGGCACACCAACGATGGGTGGGATAATTTTTATCATTGCAATTGTTGCAACCACCTTTATTTTTGTGCGTGATATTAAGGCGATTTTGGCACTTATGATGGCGCTGTTTTTTGGGTTTATCGGTTTTATTGATGACTACACAAAGGTGGTTAAAAAGCGCAATAAAGGGCTAACCGCAAGGCAAAAGCTTATTTTACAAATACTTGTTTCAGTTGCGTATGTTGCATCACTAAAGATTGCAGGGGTAATTGATACAAGCATTTATATCCCCTTTTTTAATGTGTTTTACGAGCTTTCGTGGCTCTATTACCCATTTGCGGTGTTTGCTGTTGTTGCAACTGTAAACGCGGTAAACCTAACAGATGGGTTAGATGGACTTGCAACGAGTGTTACAGTTGTTATTGCTATTTTCTTTGGTGCAATTGCCTTCATCACAAGCGAGATGGGCTTAGGGCTGTTGTCGGGCGCTCTTGTTGGCTCCCTTTTTGGCTTTTTAATTTACAACGCCTACCCTGCTAAGGTGTTTATGGGTGATACAGGCTCGTTATTTTTGGGGGGGCTTGTGTGCTCCCTTGCGTTTGCATACAACCTTCCAATGCTTATTGCAATTGTTGGGCTTATTTATGTGTGCGAGGCACTTTCCGTTATCATTCAGGTAATATCATTCAAACTAACAAAAAAGCGGGTGTTTAAGATGGCGCCACTCCACCACCACTTTGAAATGTGTGGGTGGAGCGAGAAAAAAGTTGTGATGGTTTTTACCATTGCAACAATGCTTATGTGCGTAATAGGCTTTATGGTTGTGATGAATTACTACTATTTATAAAGTAGAAGGAGGAGGAAGCTTGAAGATTAAAAAAGGAAAAAAATTAAATGATACAATAAAAAAAGATGTCAAAAGAGGCCCCATTGATATGATTTTTTTCTGCATAGTTATGATACTTTTGGCGCTTGGGCTTATTGCAGTTTTTTCTGCCAGCTACGCCTCTGCGTATTATATACACGGCAACAGCTATTTTTTTGTTAAAAGCCAATTCCAAAATGCCCTAATTGGGCTTGCGGCTATGTTTGCCATAATTGTTTTTACCGATTACAAGTGGCTTAAAGCCTTTGCGCTGCCAATACTTATTTTATCCTTTATTTTGCTTGTGTTG
>CAZMCJ010000020.1:0-3923 GCA_964564795.1 uncultured Eubacteriales bacterium
TTATATTCTGCCGTAAAGCTTAGGATTTTTAACATCAAGGTTTGCCATAGCATTCATCATAAACTTTGTTACAAAAATTGCTGTGAACATAGACACAACAACACCTGTAAATAGTGTGATTGCAAACCCCTTGATTGAGCCTGTTCCAAAGTAATAAAGAACGCCGGATGCGATTATTGTTGTTATATTAGCATCAATAATTGCACTAAATGCCCTTGAGAAACCAGCCTTGATAGAGCCTTTTAGGGATTTACCAGCCTTAAGCTCCTCATTAATCCTTTCGAATATGATAACATTCGCATCAACCGCCATACCAACGGACAATATAATACCCGCGATGCCCGGTAGTGAAAGGTTAACCTGAAACGCACTTAGGATTAATCCAACAACCGCGATATATCCAACAAGGATAATGCTTGTTAGCAACCCCGGAAGCCTGTACACTAAAATCATAAACAGCATTACAAGGAGAACACCAATTGCACCTGCATACAAGCAAGTTTCTAGCGAGCGCTCACCCAAAGATGGTCCTACGCTTCTAAGCTCAATATCCTTAAGCTCGAATGGTAGCTTGCCAGCTGCAATAATGTTACCAAGCCACATTGCGCCTTCCTTATCAAAGGAGCCGCTTATTGAAACTCTTGATTCATTAAGCTGAGAATCAAATGTTGGGCTTGAAAGCACCTTGCCATCTAGCAAGATAGAAATATGATTTTTCTCTTTATCTTGATAGAATTTGCCAGTTGCTTCTGAGAATTTTTGAGTACCCTCTGGAGTAAACTCAATTGAAACATAATATTGCTCTAGACCGCCTTGTGAAATCGGTCCATATGCTGCTCTTGCGTCTGCAACTTGGTTACCATCTAGAATAACGTTACCATCCGCATCTTTAAACTCAACTTTTGCGGTAGATCCAATCTTTTGAACTGCTTCCTCTGGGTCAGCTATTGAAGGGATTTCGATAGTAACACGCTTCTCCCCCACTCGAACGATTGTAGCTTCAAAATAACCTAAATCGTTAAGTCTTTGTCTTAGCATTTGTTCAACAACGTCCATATTCTCTGCCAGCTCTGCACCGCCCATGTTTCCGCCTACCTGTGCCTCATATGTGATAACGGAGCCGCCTACCAGATCCAAGCCCTTCCTTATACCATGCTTTTCGTCGAATACGCTTGGAAACAGATAACTCCCAACTTGAAGGCCGTTAACTGCTGTAAATGCAAGTGCCGCTATTATTACAACTACAAGCCCTAAGGAAATTATACTTTTACCCTTTCCCATTGCTTTTTTCCTCCTTAATGTGTTTTTTATACGCTAAATAGTATTATATCACAACAATTGGTAAAATTGCAATATTATACTGACAATTCTATATTAATACCTATTGATTTTTCATATTTTTTTAGGACCGGTGCAACATTTTGATCCAAAAATTCCTCCACTTGCTCCTTAGCACGACCAATAAAGTTAATTGGTTTTAAAATCATATTTATTTCACTTTTATCAAGGTTGAATGATTTATCAGCACAAATTCTGTCAATTAGGTCGTTTTCCTCTCCATCCTCTTTAACTCGCTTTGCCGCTTGCATAGAATACATTCTAATTTTCTCGTGCAATTCTTGCCTATCGCCACCTTTTTTAACTGCGTCCATCATAATATTTTCGCTTGCCATAAAGGGTAGCTCGCCCATAATCCGTCTTTCAATAACCTTTGGGTAAACAACTAAATTACTTGTAACATTTATATAAATTTGCAAAATTGCATCCACTGCCAAAAATCCCTCCGCAACAGAAATTCTCTTGTTTGCACTGTCATCAAGGGTTCTTTCAAACCACTGTGCAGATGCGGTTATTGCAGGGTTTAATGCATCTACTATAACATACCTTGCAAGGGAAGCCATTCGCTCGCACCTCATTGGATTACGCTTGTATGGCATTGCCGATGAGCCTATTTGGTTTTTCTCAAAGGGCTCCTCCATCTCCTTAAGGTTTGCAAGAAGTCGCAAATCGTTGCTGAACTTACACGCACTTTGTGCAATATTTGAAAGTACGTTTAGCACTAGCGTGTCCACTTTTCTGCTATACGTTTGACCTGAAACAGGTACAACCCTTTCAAACCCCATCTCTTTTGCAATTATCCCCTCTGCCTTTTTAACCTTTTCGTGGTCACCCTCAAAAAGCTCTAAAAAACTTGCCTGTGTGCCTGTTGTTCCTTTAGAGCCAAGAAGCTCCATCTTGTCAATCCTAAATTCTAGTTCGTCTAAGTCCATCAAAAGCTCATTTATCCACAGGGTTGCTCTTTTTCCAACCGTTGTTAGCTGTGCGGGTTGGTAATGGGTGAAACCTAGCGTCGGCATTGCCTTATACTCCTCTGCAAATTTTGCAAGATTTGCAATAACATTTACAAGCTTATTCCTTATTAGCTCCATGCCCTCTTTCATAATTATAACGTCGGTGTTGTCCCCAACATAGCAAGAGGTTGCTCCCAAATGGATAATTGGCTTTGCGGTTGGGCATTGCTCGCCATATGCAAAAACGTGACTCATAACATCGTGGCGCACCTGTTTTTCCTTCTCAATTGCTACTTCGTAGTTAATGTCGTCCTTAAACGCCTGAAGTTCATCAATTTGCTCCTTTGTTATTGCAATTCCACACTCTTTTTCCGCCTTTGCAAGCGCAATCCATAGTTTGCGCCACGTTTTAAACTTTTTGTCGGGCGAAAAGATGTACTGCATCTCCTTGCTTGCGTATCTTGAATTAAACGGACTTTCGTAGGTATCTTTCAAAATTGCTTCCTCCCTTTTTAAAGTAAAATGGGCAAGCAAATAGCCTGCCCCTAATTGTAATTATTCTGTGATGAATTTTTCCACCCTTTTTAGACCTTCTTTGATATTTTCAAGGCTGGTTGCGTAAGACCATCTTACAAACTCCGGTGCCTCAAACGATGTGCAAGGCACAAGGGCAACGCCTGTTTTCTCAAGCAGTAGTGTGCAAAAATCATCGGCATCGGTAATTTTATGCCCATACATTGTTTCACCAATAAGTTCCTTAATATTCATCATAACATAGAAGGCGCCATGTGGTAAAATACAACTAATACGTGGGATTTTGTTCATATGCTCAACCATATAATCCCTTCTTTTACCAAACTCAACCCTCATCTTTTCTGTTTCAACATCATCACCGGCAATTGCTGTTTTAGCAGCATACTGCGCTATTGTGTTTGGGTTTGATGTTGCGTGGGATTGGTAGTTAGCCATAATGTTTGCAATTTCCTTGTTGCTTGCGCTGTAACCAATTCTCCACCCTGTCATTGCGTTAGACTTGGAAACACCGTTGATTACAATTGTAAGCTCCTTGATTTTATCATTAAAGGACGCAATGCTTGTGTGCGTTCTGCCATCGTAAATAAGCTTTTCGTATATTTCATCCGATATAACGTAAATATCGTTCTCAACACAAATATCAGCAAATTCCTTTAGCTCCTGCGCTGTGTAAATCATACCTGTTGGGTTGCTTGGGCTGTTAATCAAAAATGCCTTTGTGTTGGGTGTTATTGCACTCTTGAATTCCTCTGCAGACATTTTGAACTCGTTTTCTTCCTTAGTATGTATTATAACGCTAACTCCACCCGCCATTGCAACCATTTCAGTGTAGCTAACCCAATATGGAGCTGGTATTATAACCTCGTCCCCTGGGTTTAGTATTGCTGTGAATGTGTTATAAAGGGAATGTTTTGCACCGTTGCTAACAACAATCTGTGATGGCTCATATATAAGACCGTTATCGTCCTTAAGCTTTTTGCAAATCGCCTTTTTAAGTTCAAGCTCGCCCGATGCAGGCGTATATTTTGTAAGACCTTTGTTTATAGCCTCAATTGCTGAGTCTTTAATAAACTGTGGTGTGTCAAAATCCGGCTCACC
>CAZMCJ010000020.1:3933-9131 GCA_964564795.1 uncultured Eubacteriales bacterium
TTCCCCCTGTGCCTTCATTGCTTTAAATTTGCTGTCAATAGCCAAAGTTGCAGACGGCATAACCTTAAGTGCTCTAGTTGATAATGGTTTCATATGTATTCCTCCAAAAAATATATATTATAGTATAGTATAATCTAACTTCTACAATATTGTAAACCAAATCTTGCATTTTTACAAGGTTTTTCGCAATTTTTTACCATAGTATGAATTATTTTAGTTTCTATCATTCATTTTTAGTCATTTTGACAACTTTTAATGACTTGGTTATAAACTTCTTTAAAAGGCAAGCTTTTTGCAGACGAAATTTTTTTAACGCTTTCAAATTCGGGGTAAAAATATTTTGTGTTGTTATGCTCGCACACCTTAACATCAGCTTCCCCTATCAGTGTTTCAACCACAATATTTTCTCTCTTTAGTATCGTTCTTTTTGCCATATAAAACCTTATACCAATAGTTGTTGTATTTTCAAAAATAATATTTTCCATTTTTTTTCTGTTTTCTTCGTCGCAAATAACGCTCAGCATTTGCGCTGGGCGATTTTTCTTCATATAAATAGGTGTAAAGAAAACATCCCTTGCCCCCGCTTGAAAAAGCTTTTCCATTGTGTACGCCATAACTTCCCCCGTTGCATCGTCTAGGTTGCTTTCAAGCACCACAACATCTGGGCTGCTTTTGATTTCATTATATGCACACACACGAAGAATGTTTGCGTGGCCGAACTCCTTTGTGCCAGCACCATAACCAATTTTCTCAATTACCATTGTTGGAGCCTCCGAAACAAACTCGTCCGCCAGACATAGCGCAATAGTAGCCCCCGTCGGTGTAATCATCTCACCCTTTGTTTTGGTTATTTTCAGGGGAATTCCGCCCATTTTTGCAAGCTCCATAGTTGCAGGAACGGGAACGGGCATAATTCCATGTGCGCACTTAACGTGGCCGCACCCCTCATATATATGGGAGAACATTATTTTTTGTGGCTTTAAATAGTCTATGCAAATTGCACACCCAATGATATCAACAATGGAATCAATAGCCCCCACCTCGTGGAAATGTATTTCGTCAACCGTTGTTTGGTGCACAGTTGCCTCCGCCTTTGCCAATGTTTCAAACATTTTTATGGCTCTTTCCTTTGCACCTGTGGTTATTTCACTTTTATTTATAATATCCGTTATGCTTTTTAAATTTCTATGTTCATGGTGGTGGTCATCGTGATGGTGGTCATCGTGATTATGCTCACCGTGGTGATGCTCATCGTGGTGATGCTCACCATGTTGATGCTCATCGTGGTGGTGGTCATCGTGGTGGTGGTCATCGTGGTGGTGGTCATCGTGATGGTGGTCATCGTGATGGTGGTCATCGTGGTGGTGGTCATCATGATGGTGCTCTAAATGCACCTTTGCGTGCGTTGCGCCTATACCTTGCTTTTTAACACTTTTAAAGTGAAGATGGTAACCCTCTACGTTTAGCTTTGCAAGCTCTGCAATTAAATATTCCTGCGGCACTCCCAAATCAACAAGTGCTCCCAACGTCATATCACCGCTAATCCCTGAAAAACATTCAAAATATAAGTTCATTATTCTTCACCTCTGTTTATTGATGACGCCAAATACCCAGCTCCAAATCCATTATCAATATTCACAACGCCAATGCCCGCAGCGCAGCTGTTTATCATAGTTAAAAGTGCGGAAAACCCCGCCATACTTGCACCATATCCAACACTTGTCGGCAAAGCAATCACAGGCCTGTCCACCAATCCTGCAACTACGCTCGCAAGCGCACCTTCCATTCCCGCAACGCAAATAACCACATTCGCCTCCCTAATCTTTTCGATATGGGCAAAAAGCCTGTGTATCCCCGCCACACCAACATCATAAAAACGCTCCACCGAGTTGCCAAACATCTCGGCAGTTATTGCCGCTTCCTCCGCCACCTTTATGTCCGCCGTTCCCGCTGTAAGCACAGCGATTTTACCCTTGCCAACGTCTTTAACCGGGTGGGGGTTTATGGTGACAATCCTTGCAAGGTCGTAGTATTTTGCGCTCTTATCCACTTCCAAAATTGCGTTGTATGCTTCTACACTCGCACGTGTTGCCAGTATATTCTTTTCCCCTTTTTTAAGCATCTCCCCAACTATTCCCTTAAGGTGGGGTAGCTCCTTACCCTCGCAAAAAATAACCTCTGGGTATCCTACTCGTTTTTTGCGTGCAAAATCAACCTTTGCGTACCCCAAATCTGAAAAGCCTTTGCTCTCCAACATTTCAACCGCTTTTTCCTTATCTATTTTTCCGTTTTTAAAGTCCTCTAAAATAGCGTTCATATCCATATTTTTTCACCATATGTAAGCAGACTTAGCTACTTTACACCTTCTTGCATTCTTTTAATACCTTTATCCATATTGCCTGACCTAAACCCCTCCAAATCGGCGGTTACAAACAAAAATCCAAGAGATTTAATTTCGTTAATCAAGGCAGTATTTGTTATAAGGCTTGGCAGATTATCCCGCTCCACCTCAATCTTTGCACTATCTCCCATATGGCGCAGGCGACACACCAAGAAACCATGATTTTTAAGTATTTCCTCACCTTTTTGGATAGTTTCTATTTTTTCCTTTGTTATCTCGCTACCATATGGCAGCCTTGTTGCAAAGCAAGGTGATGATGGCTTTTTATGAACCACAATCCCCATCTCCTTTGCGCTTTTCCTAATCTCCTCTTTGGTGATTGCAAGGTCCTTAAATGGGCTTTTAACCTTTAATTCCTCCAGCGCCTTAAGGCCCGGGCGGTACTCAAGAGTATCGTCATAATTTGTTCCATCAAGCACATTTTCAATCCCCTGCACCCTCGCAAGGTGGACAAGGGTTTTAAATAGGTGCTTTTTACAAAAATAGCACCTATTTATATTATTTTTTAGAATTTCATCATTTTCGAACTCGTCCACTTGATAAATAATGTGTTGGACGCCTAGTTCCACACATATTTTCTTCGCAAGCTCCAAGTCGCTCTTTGGGTGGAGCATCGAGTTTATTGTGACAGCAAGGACATTTTCCGCCCCTAGCACATCCACCGCCTTATACAGCAAGAGGGTAGAATCAACCCCTGCCGAAAAGGCAATTGCCACTCTATTGTATGATTTTAGCAAATCATCTAATCTATTCATTTCATTAAAACTCTGCGTTGCCAACTGTACGTGGGAACGGTAGCACGTCTCTAATGTTGGATATTCCTGTTACATACATAATAAGGCGTTCAAAACCAAGACCGTAGCCGGCGTGGTGGGTGCCTCCGTATTTTCTAAGGTCAAGATACCACCAGTAATCTTCCTCATTCAGGTTGCACTCCGCCATTCTCTCAATCAGAATATCCAGACGCTCCTCCCTTTGGCTGCCGCCGATAATCTCTCCAACACCCGGAACAAGCAAATCCATTGCCGCAACCGTTTTATTGTCATCATTTAGGCGCATATAGAAGGATTTTATCCCCTTAGGGTAATTGGTTACAAAAACCGGCTTTTTAAGCACTTGCTCTGTCAGGAAGCGTTCGTGCTCTGTTTGCAAATCACAGCCCCATGCAACAGGGAACTCAAACTTATCTTTATGCCCTTCCAAAATCTTAACCGCATCCGTGTATGTCATGCGCTCAAAAGCGGAATTTACAACTCCATTCAGACGCTCCGCAAGCCCCTTGTCCACAAAGTTATTGAAGAACTCTATTTCCTTAGGGCAGTTATCCATAACGTATTTTATAACGTATTTAATCATATCCTCTGCCAAATTCATATTGTCATTTAAATCTGCAAAGGCAATCTCTGGTTCAATCATCCAAAACTCTGCTGCGTGGCGGGCAGTGTTGGAGTTCTCTGCTCTAAAAGTTGGACCAAATGTGTAAACATTTTTAAATGCCATTGCAAATGTTTCCGCCTCTAATTGCCCGCTAACAGTAAGGGAGCTTTCCTTTTCAAAGAAGTCTTCCTTAAAGTTAATTTTTCCATCCTCAGTCTTTGGCACATCGTGCAAATCAAGTGTTGTAATTCTAAACATTTCCCCCGCACCCTCACAATCGCTTCCTGTGATTATTGGAGTGTGTGCATAAACAAAGTTGCGTTCGTTGAAGAACTTGTGTATGGCAAAGGCTGCAACGCTACGCACCCTAAAAACTGCGGAAAACATATTGGTGCGTGGGCGCAAGTGCGCAATTGTGCGTAAGAACTCAACTGAGTGGCGCTTTTTTTGTAGTGGATAATCGGGTGTAGATTCACCCTCCACAATAATCTCGCTCGCTTTAATCTCAAACGCCTGCTTTGCGCCCTCTGTCACAACAACTGTGCCCTTAACAATTAGTGCGGCGCCAACGTTTTGCTTTGCAATTTCTGTATAATTTGCAAGCATGCTATCCTCAATAACAATTTGAACATTTGAAAAATATCCGCCGTCATTAATCTCTATAAATCCAAAGTTTTTAGAATTCCTTATTGTTCTAACCCAGCCACAAAGGGTAACTTCCTTGCCGATATATAGCTTTTCGTTCTCAAAAAGCTCCTTAACACTAACTTTCATATTCAAGCTTCCTCTAAAAAATATTCATATTTCTTTATTATAAGTATTTTTCACCTTTTTTACAAGGGTTTTGCTATAAATATTGCATAAAAAAACAGCAAGGCATAAAAAGCCTTGCTGTCATTTATTTTTTTAAATTACTTGCTTAGATTAAATCTCTTGTTAAATCTATCAACTCTACCGCCTACGTCAACAAGCTTTTGCTTGCCAGTATAGAATGGGTGGCATTTGGAACAAACTTCCACCTTGATATCCGCTTTAGTAGAACCTGTTTCAATAACCTCACCACATGCACATTTAATAGTAGTTGCCTTGTAATTTGGGTGTATTCCTTCTTTCATTTTGTTCACCTGCCTTAATAATTATAAAAACTCATAGAAATAGTCTAACACACATATTCGCAAAATGCAACACTTTTTTGCTACTCATTTATGTTTTTATAAATTTCTATTTCATCTTGCAAATTTATAATCTCTTGCTGCTGCTTAGCTATCTGCTCCTTTAGCTTTTTAAGTTCCTCATCCACGCCCTTTTCTGTCAGATAGGCGTTACGTGGCTCAATCACAACCTTAAGTGTGACCAAATAAGAGGCACAAAAAAAGATTAGTGCCATCATAGCCTGCTATAAAGACGAGAAAGCCATTCC
>CAZMCJ010000020.1:9141-13845 GCA_964564795.1 uncultured Eubacteriales bacterium
AAAATAACCAATAAAGATTTTTTAATTCCTTGCATAATTTTTTAGCTCCATACTCTGCGCAATTTTACACTCTTAACCGTATTTTTTAGGTATACGGCGCCATATTTTTGCGAATTTAGTCCCCACTAAAGTGCAATTTCACTATCAATATCAAAAAAATAAAAATAGCTTTCTTTAACCTTTAAATTATAGATTTCCTCAATCGCCTTTTTATATACAGCAATTTGCATTTCATATTTTTTTGCTACTTGCTGTGCACCCTCTTTTATAATCTTATCTGTTTTAAAATCCACCAAAACACAACCATCATCCTCTATAAAGAATGCATCAATAACACCTTGAACAAGGGTTTTCTCCCCACCTTTTGCGTTTTCAAATAATTCACTTGCTTGCAATAGCAGGTTAAACTTTTCCTCCCTAAAGTGGTGCTTTGCACTCTTTAGGCGCACGCCTAGCTCACTTTGAAAAAATTTATGTATTTTGACGATATTGATGCAACTTGCTTCTTGCTCTGTCAGCCTCTGCTCGTGCAACATTTTTGCAATTTCCTCTTTAATTTGTTCAACCGTTTCAGTCCTTGAATAGTTAATATACTGCATAACTGTGTGGGTTGCAGTGCCTATTTGTGGCGCAGTTAGCCCCACTTTTTGCGTGATAAATATTGGTGGGTCAAAGATTGTCTTTTTTGTGTATTCAACCTTAGTATCCTCCAAAAGCTCTTGCTCCAGCATCTTGCCTTTAAGCTCTGTAACCGAGGTTTTAGCTGGGATTGTGCTAAGCTCGCTACCTTCGTACTCCTTGTCAAACCTGCTAAAATCATAAGAAGTTTCGACATTTTCAACACTGTCACTTGAAATATTTTGCACCATATTCTCAATTTTGTCAACTATTTCTATGTTAATTTTTCCTTTTGCGTTTATTGGAATAATTTCCCGAACTCCTAATTGCTCTCTCAACTTTCCACCATCGCTGTGGAGCAGTAGTGCTGTCACAATCCACTCAAGCACATTGCTTGCATTTTTTATGTGGTTTTTTTGCACCGTATCACCAAAGATTCCTCTTGCGCATTTTTCCACCATTTTAGTAATGCTATCACACACACCAACAATAATAAGATGCTCCTTCGCACGTGTTAGCGCAACATATAACACCCGCTCTTCCTCCGACAGCATCTCGTTTTTAAGGGCAATTTTAACCCCTTTTTTCATATGGCTTTCGTATGTTATGCTCTTTTGCTCGTCCTTGCACTGCACCCCCGCAAACAGCTTGGGGTGGAGCAGCAAATCCCCTTTCAAATCAAGCAGATTAAAGCCCTTTGCGCAATTTGCAACAATGCAAACTGGGAACTCTAAGCCCTTTGACTTATGGATTGTCATAATCTTTACGCTATCCGTTTCCTCTTTTGCATTTTTGTGAGGTAATAAATCCCCGTTTATGTTGATTATATTATTTATGTAGCTGATAAAGTTAAACAGCCCCTTATAGCTACTCTCCTCATACTTTCTGCCATATTCATACAGCATTTTCAAGTTATTAATGCGTTTTTCGCCGTTTTTTGTGGGGAGAAGTGAGTAATAATATCCCGTGTCCTCATAAATGTGCCATAAAAACGCATCAATTGTAAGCTCTTTTGATATTTTGCGATACTCTTTTAGTTTACATATAAAGGCTCTGCTTTTTTCATCCTCCGCCTTTAATAGGCAGTCGTAAAACAAGGTTTTTCCCCCATTTTCCTTTATTTTAAGAATTTCGTCCTCGGTAAAGTTGAAAATGCTACTGCGCATAATCGCAATAAGGGGTATATCTTGCAGCGGGTTATCCACCACCTCCAAAAGGCAAAGGATAAGCATAATCTCCGTCGATTCCAAATAGCTTTCACTTTCTTGGGTTGTTGAGGGAATTCCGTACTCTAAAAGCATCTTCTCCAGCTTGTTTGCCCTCCCCGCTTGGGAGCGCAGAAGTATCGCAATGTCGGAAAATAAAAGGGGCCTGCTTTCTTTTTTCTTAATGTCATAAACCATAGTCCCCTTTTCAAAAAGCTGTGTTATTTTTGCAGCTATCAGATGACCCTCAATCTCTATATCCGTTTCGTTACTATCATCATTCTCCGCAATCAGGCTTTTTTGACCTATGATTAACTCCACAGCAACGTCCTTTTCGTCGTACGCTGCCTTTGGATACAGCATTTGCTTATCATCGTATTCAATTTCCCCCACCTCGGGGGACATTATTTTGCCAAATAAAAAATTGACAAACTCAAGCACATTTTTACGGCTGCGGTAGTTGGCGGAGAAGTTTATTTTGGTGCTTTTCTCACAGTTAAAAACACCCTCGTCTATGCTTGCAAACTCCAAATATTTGTTTGTAAAAATCTCTGGCTTTGCCTTTCTAAATTTGTAAATGCTTTGCTTAACATCACCAACCATAAACAAATTAGAGCTTGAGATAGCGTTAAAAATAGCATTTTGAAGTTCGTTTATATCTTGGTATTCGTCCACCAAAATCTCCTTGTAGCTACTTGCAATCTCCATTGCTACCGCTGTTTTTTGACCATTTTTATCAATTAATAGTTCGTATGCAAGATGCTCCAAATCGTTAAAGGTTAATACATTTTTTTGTTTCTTTTGTTCAAAGTAACGCTCACTAAATAAAAGAGTTAAATCGCACAGTTTTGTGCATCCTTTTTTAACCTTTTCAATATCATCAAAACACTGGTGTGAGTTTTTTGCAAAGCTTTCCTTAAAATATTTTGAAACCTCGCTTTTGTAGCTATCCCGAATACCCTTTAAATATTCAAGCGTTTCCTTGTCCGCATCTTTTGCACGTGGCAGACGCTCAAACTCGAGCATTTGAGCCTGTTTATGCGCCCCCTCAAAGGAGGTTCGACACGCCAAAAGCAGTTCACTTAGCATAAGCCTATCACGCAAAAAGCTTTCTTTACGTGGCTCCAGCTCGGCGCTTTCTTCTATTTCCTTAACTGTTTGGTCTATTAGCTCAATCGCCGCTTCAACAATTTCCTCCCCACGCTTTAGGATAGCTTCTCCCCACACCGTTTCCCCAAAATCGTTGTTTGTGGGGGAAAGGGAGGCTTTTATACCATCTATCCAACCGTTGGGGTCAAGCTCGCTCTGGGCACTTTCATACAGCTTTTCCACAACCTGATTTAGGTTTGCGTCGGATTTTTTTCCTGAAAAAAGCTTAACAAATTCCTCAAAATCACGGCTTATCTCCCCACTATACTCCTCCTCCAAAATATCGTTTAGTATATTGGATTTAAGTATGTTATCCTCCGCCTCGTCGCAAATTCTAAAGTTTGGGGAGATGTCCAAAAGGTGAAAATTAGTTTTTATAATATCACTGCAAAAGCTGTGTATTGTGCAAATTTTAGCTTTATAAATCAGATATTCCTGACTTTTTAGGTGGGTGTTTTTCTCATCCTTTGCAATCTCCTCTTTTATGCGGGAGAGCAGACGTGCTCGCATTTCTCCTGCCGCCGCTTTTGTGAATGTTACAAGCAAAAACTCGTCAATATTGCATGGGTTTTCCTTGTCCATTAGCCTTTTCATAATCCGCTCCACAAGCACAAAGGTTTTACCCGAGCCAGCTGCGGCGGAAACTAAAATATTCGCCCCTCGCAAGTATACTCCCTGCTCCTGCTCCTTTGAAAGTACTAAATCCGCCACATTATTCACCCCTTTTTTCGATGCTTCCAAAGAACTCCGCCTTATTCATTGGCAAAATTTCTCGGAAGCAGTTATCAGTTTTCTCTACCCCACACACCCTTTTATATGGGCAATAATCGCAAGGTTTCTTTCCGTCTTTTTTAACATATGGGTTCATTGCAATCTTGCCATCGCACAAATTATCCACCATTTCCTTAATGGTTTTCTCTGTGTACTCCTTTAGTCGCCTAAACTCATCTAATGTGCAAACGCTACCCTTTATTGTAACCGTTTCCACCATCACACCTGTTTTTTTGTCCTTTTCCTGGCTCTTTTTGTAATAAACCGGGGAGTAAATTCCGTAGCCATCTATATCCGTTTCCATTGCGGTTATAATTTCTCCGTCCTCCAGAATAAACCCCTTGCCCTTGTATTCCTTTTTGATTTCTGCTTCTATTTTCTCATCACTATCCGTCACATCGCAATCAACCATCGTCTTGTGGGCGGGGAAATAAATAACCCCCGCAGGCACAATATCTTTTTTAAAATAATCCTTGCCATTTTGCCAAAGGGTGAATAGGTATATAAGCATCTGCATAGAAAGTCCTGCGTAAATATCACCATAGTCTATCTCCGTTTTGCCTGTTTTGTAGTCAACAATTTTAAGGTATAGCTCGTCCGCCTTTTGGTATCCATCCACCCTGTCAATCTTGCCGATAATCTTAACCTCACCTCCATTTTCCCCCTTTATTTGAATGGGTTTTATTGCATTAGGGGCGATGGGTAATTCAAAATTCATAGGGGTGAAAAGGCTATCCTTAAACTCGTCAATAAGCTGTTCAACAATCGAATAGACTATAAGTCCAAGCCTGTTAAACAAGTAGTTTGAGCGGTTATCAAGCTCCTTTAAATTTGTCCCGCCGTTTTCCACAAAGTTCGCCACGCACTCCTGCGCAATCTCCCAGCCTTCCTCTTTTTCAAGCTCATTTATTTTTTTGCCACGTGCCAAAAGTGTTTTGAAAAATTCCTCCAACACCTTATG
>CAZMCJ010000021.1:0-13668 GCA_964564795.1 uncultured Eubacteriales bacterium
ATAGCTATTTATTTAAGTCCTGCTCTAAATTCCTTTGCAATTGCCACAACTTTGTTAAAATCTCCGCTTTCTATTGCACTCACATCAACCAAGCTCCCGCCCACTCCTGCGCCAACTGCACCGGCTTTAATAAATTCCTTTATGTTTTGTGGTGTAACTCCTCCTACCGCCATAACCGGAATATGGTTAATTGGTGCGCACACAGCCTTTATGTAGGCACTTCCCATAACACCCGCCGGAAACATCTTAACAATATCCGCTCCGTATGAGTAAGCAGTCATAATTTCTGTTGGGGTAAATGCCCCCGGGATAGAAATTAGTGAAAGCTCCTTAGTTTTTCTAATAACCTTTTCGTTAACATCTGGCGAAATTATATATGTTGCACCGCTTTTTTTTGCAAATTCCACCGTTTCCTCGTTTGTAACAGTTCCCGCTCCAAGCATTATCTTATCACCAAAATGCGCTCTTACAAGGTCGATTGAAATCGCTGTATCCAAGTATTTTTCCTTATCCTTTTGGTCAAAGGTAATCTCCACCGCGTTAATTCCACCCTCGCTAAGAGCCTTAACGGTATCCAAAATATATTTAGATGAAATTCCACGTACAATTGCAATTATTTTAGTTTCTAAAAGTCCATTTAATATTATTCCCTCATCATTTTTCATATTTTTCTCTCCTTAAATTTTAGTAAAACGTTTAACTGGCTTTCCTTCAAACACAACTTCTTCACTCCACATTTTAAGTGGGCGAACCCATATTCCACCCTCGCCATAAAGTGCTTTATACACAACCATTTCCTCCATCGTTTCGCTGTGTTTGGCAATGTATAAAAGCTCGTAATTGTTACCCTTAAAGTGCCTGTAAATTCCCTTTTCCATACCTATTTCTCCTGTTTTTGCCTTTCAATTTGATCCGCAAGGTCGTTTAAATAAATCCACCTATGTGTTTTTTCCTCCAACTCTTGCTCCATCTTTTGCTTTTTATCAATTGTTTGTTGCAGTTTTTCATAGTCACTTGCAACCTTTAGCGCCTCTTTATCACACTCTAAAATTTCCTGCTCAATACGGGCAATTTCCTCATCTATTGTATCAAGCTCCCGTTGTTCATTGAAGGTAAATTTTAGCTTTTTAGGTTTAATTTCAACTTCTCTTTTAGGCGTTTCCTTCTTCTTTGATGTTTTTTCTTCCTCAACCCTGTTGTCAAGGTAAGTGGAATAATCGCCATTATATCGGTTTATATCCCCGCCATCTTTAACCTCAAAAATGGTGGACACAACCTTATCTAAAAAGTACCTATCATGTGATACACACAAGACAGCACCTGGGAAACTCTCCAGGTAATCCTCCAAAATGGAAAGTGTCTCAATGTCTAAATCGTTCGTCGGCTCGTCCAAAAGCAAAATGTTTGGTGCCCCCATCAAAATGCTTAAAAGGTAAAGTCGTCTACGCTCACCACCACTTAGGCGTCCAATTTCCTTATATTGAGTATCCCCAATAAACAAAAAGCGCTCCAACATTTGCGACGCTGAGAAGGTACCCTCCTCCGTCTTTATCTCCCCCGATATATCGTGTATGAAATCATACACACGCATTGTAAGGTCCATATCGCTGCACTCTTGAGTAAAGTAGCCAAGCTTTACTGTTGTTCCAACCTCCACACTGCCCCAGTCGGGTGGTATTGTCCCTGAAATAATATTGAGAAGGGTTGACTTGCCCGCACCATTTTTGCCAACAATCCCTATTCGGTCACCCCGCAAAATATTGTAGGAAAAATCACCTATAATTTTGTTGCCACCATACTCTTTTCCTACATTAATTAGTTCTATTATTTTTTTGCCCAAACGACTTGATAAGCTTAATAATTGAACATTTTCCTTTTGGGCTGTGCCCCCTTGTTCCTTTAGGCTTTCGTACCTCTCTATCCTATCCCGGCTTTTGGTGCTTCTTGCCCTTGCTCCCCGCATAATCCACTGGTATTCCCTGCGTAAAATGCTTTGGCGTTTGCGCTCGCTCGCCTCCGTCATTTCCTCTCTTGCACTCTTAAGCTCCAAATATTTGGAGTAGTTCGCCTCATAGGAGTAAATATCTCCGAAGTCTAGCTCACAAATTTTATTAACCACACGCTCCAAAAAATACCTGTCGTGGGTTACCATAACAATGCCGCCGTTAAATCGGATTAGGTATTCCTCCAACCATATTACCATATCACTATCCAAATGATTGGTGGGCTCGTCCAAGATAAGTAGCTCCGCCTCGTTAATCAAGGTTGCAGTTAGCGCAACACGCTTTTTCTGCCCCCCTGATAACTCACCAATCTTCTTTTCAAAATCCATTATACCAAAGCGGGCAAGCATTGCCTTCGCTTCGTACTCCTTTTCTATCGCATAGTCCTTTGTGGCTCCACAAAAGATTTGCTCTAAAATGGTTATATCGTCATTCATAATCGGGTTTTGTGGCAAATAGGCAATGTGAGTGCTTGGGTTTTTGCTAACCACTCCACCGTCTGGGCTTTCCGCTCCCGCCAAAATCTTAAGCAGGGTTGATTTTCCCGTCCCATTAAGCCCAATTATTCCAACTTTATCCCCTTCGTTAATATATAGGCAGACCTCGTTTAAAAGCTGTTTGTAGCCATAATTTTTTGTAATGCGCTCCGCTGATAAAAGCATAAATTAAATTCCTTTTCCCTCATTTAAAAGATAAACCCCACGTGCTGATAGGTTTTCCTCTAACTTTTTGTCTATCGTTATAATTTCCTTAAACATTTTTTCTTCGTTTAAAATATCTACAAAGGCGCTTTTAAATGGCTCCTTGCCCACAACAACACACTTTACATTTTCACTGCTTTTAGTTGTTGTGCTATTTTTCATAGCCCTAACATCTTCCGCAAGTGCAGCCCCCAAAAGGTACGATGCAAGGTCGTCCCCGCTCTCGTTTTTGAACACCTTTAGTAATCTTGCCCCGAATGCAGCACGTGAAATACCCACTTGTTTAGATGTTTTGTTGCCAAGCAGCACCATATCACGGTTATACGTTTTTTCATTAGCAAATTTACTCTCCACACTCCCAGCGATGATTGTACCGGTTGTTAGAACAGATAAAAGTTCACCTGCCATTGTTGTTATGCACCCAGTTATTTTGCTATTTTTATCAACGGGTATAATTTTCGTGTGAGAGCCCGGAAGGATTAACACATACTCCTCCCCTTTTGGAAGTACGGATAGCACACACAGCGCCTCCACTTCCTCACCACGCATAATATCCATTTGCTCAAAGTTATCAAAATCCATCTTGTTGCCGTTGTTTTTTATCCCCGGGATAAAGGTTATCTCCTTTTCGCACACGTCCGCTAGCATTACACTTTTCATTCCGTTTCTTATTTCGTCGTAGCCAACCGGTGCAGTTAGATGTGGCAAAGTATACAGCCCAACCTCCGACGTTATCATTCCAGACGCTAAAATACGATCAATATTATCAAGGGTTAAGTTTTTCTCCGCCAAAATCTCCTTAATTAGTGTGCTAACACACCCCTTTAGGCGACTGTTGTTTCCGTCCATTGCGGTGTTCCTAACCCCAGTTTCAGCTTTTTTAATATGAATAACATTGCCATTTTCATCAAGCAATCTAATCCTTGTATTTGTTGTTCCGCAGTCAATTGCAAGCAAGTATTTTTGCATTTTAAAAACTCTCCTTGTTATTTATGTATCAATTATAGCACAACTATTTCATTTTTGCAAAAATAACCCAAACTTTTTTTGCAAAGTTTGGGTTATTAAAGTTATCTATATTAGGTCAATTAGCTCTTTTCTAATACGCCTGCTTTGTTCCCCTGCAATTATTCTTGCACGTTCACAATCTCCGCTATCAATAGCTTTTACAAGCTCCCTATGCTCGTTATTGGACATTTGCTTATCAATATATTTTGGGGTTATAAACCACAAAACACGGGATAGTTGCACACGAATTTGGGTTGCATATGTTGAAATATATGGGTTTTTGCACATCTCGCATAGGCAAATATGGAAATTCATATCACTTTTTGCCCACACCTTCATATCCTTTTGCTCAAATGCTTTGTCCATATCATCAACAAGTGCGTTAAGATAGGAAATCTTTTCGTCTTCAATCTCCCCATTTTTATGGGCAAGGGCTAGGTTAGCCGCCAATGCCCCGTCAATCACCTCTGCAATTTCGTGGCACATAAGCATATCCTTAATAGAGTAATTTTTTACTATTGCACCCTTTCTTGGGATAATCTCTATAAACCCCTCGTTAGCAAGGCGTTTTAGTGCCTCCCTAACTGGAGTTCTGCTCATCTCTATCTGCGCGCCGTAGTCACTCTCAATAATCAGGGTGCCTGGAGTTAGCTTTTGGGTTAAAATTTCGTCCCGTATTATTTCGTATGCTTTTTCTGCCTGTGATATTTTAACTTCCACTTTCCCAACCACCTTTGTTTTTTTCTATAAATAGAATAATCTAAAATATTTATTATGTCAACTACTAGTCCTTTTCTCCTCTTGCAAGCCTAACGTGTCCATCTGCCATTTCATAACCAGACGCTTGTGCGCATGCTGTATTTAAATCAAGGCACATTGCACAAACTGCTGCAAGCTCTCCCACTATTTTCACGCTTACGTTATCGTCGATTGTGGAGCCAACCACATCAGCGCCTATTAGCTTTAGCGCCTCTTTCGCTGTGCCAAACATTGTTCCGCCACCCATTGCAGCAACCTCTAGGTTAGGGAATGTCCCTTGGAATAATAGTCCCCCATCTACCGCCTCCGCTTGTATGAAACAGCTTGAGGATGAAACAACGTGTGCCAAATCTTGCCCTGTTGCCGCATAAAATGCTGCGATTGGGTTTGCTGCGTTTACATTAAACCCGCCCAGCGTTCCCGCAAGTGCCGACCCTAAATAGCACTTATTGAATACCACACGCTCCACTTTTCTGCTGGAGATACCCTTTTTGAACACTTTTTGCAACACTTCCTCCGGAATAAACACGCTTGCTTGAACGCCCTTGCCTCTGCCACTTAGAATGTTTACGTGGCTACTCTTTTTATCAGAGCAAAAATTAGAGCTTATTGTTATCAGGTTAAAATCAGGGTTTTTAGCAAGGATTGCTTTTGTGATATCAGCCGCCGCCTTTGTTACACCGTTCATTCCCATTGCGTCGCCGGTTTTGCAGAAAATTCTTATGAACACCTTTGTTGCCATTTGGTAACACTCAATTTTTTCAAGATGCACAAATGGGTCCTTTATACACGTTGCAAGCTCCGCAAAAAGCTCCTCATTTTTCAAACTCTCTATCAGTTCTTTTGCCCTCTCCAGTGATGGTGCTTGAATTAGCGGCGCTCTCATCATACCATCGAAGGTTACCATGGTGTTAATTCCACCTGCCATGTTGATTGCTTTAATACCACGTTGTACCCCTGCAATCAGTGCTGCCTCGTTGGTTGCCAACGGCAGGTAGTATTCTCCTCTTGCAAACTCTCCGTTTACCTTTACGGGTCCTGCAATTCCCATAGGAATAATAGCATTACCAATTTTGTTTTCAATGCCTGACAGTACAATTCCATTTCCTGAAAGGGAGCAGTTGCTTGCCTTGGTGTTTTTAATCAGCGTTAGGCTCACTCCTGTTTTTTCCTCAATCAGTTCGCAACGAATTTTTGCCGCATCTGCACAGGCAGTAGTTAAACTTTCCTTATCACTTTTATAAACTTCTTCAAAAATAGTTGCCTCTAAATGTTGTGTTTTGATTTCCCCTGCGTTATATTGCTCTTTGATTTCTATTAATGTTCTCATATTATTTCCTCCTTTTTATTTACAGATTTGTCCGCCACGTGATATTTCGCTTAGCTGCTTTGCATAAGCACCAATTTCAAACATTTTTTCCCCATCAATCCCTGTTTCAATGCCCATGCGGTGGAACATCTCAACCAATAGCTCCGTTGCCGCATTGCCCTTTGCATTTAGTGCATATGGGCATCCACCCAATCCCCCCACTGCACTATCAAAGATTGTTACACCCGCCTGAAGTGAGACAAGGTTGTTTGCAAACTCTAAACCGTCAAACCTATGGTAATGCACTGCAAGTGTTGCTTTTTTCAGTTGCTCTAGCAATGCCTTTGGAATGGAGTAGGCAGTTAGCGGATTTGCCATTCCCGTTGTATCGCCCAGCGACACTTCGTAAGAGCCATAACTCTCTAGTGCCAACGCAATGTCTATAACCTTTTCCTCCTCGATATGCCCTTCAAATGGGCAACCAAAAGCTGTTGCGATATAGGAGCGCACCCCAACACCCTCTGCCTTTGCCACCTTGTTGATTTCCTCAATAGCCTTTAAGGAATCATTTACGCCCATATTAAGGTTGTTTTTGTTGTGTGATTCACTGGAGCTCATAATAGTTACAACGTTTTTAAAGCCCGCTTCAATCGCCATCTCTAACCCTCGCATATTTGGAACAAGTGCATTATAAATAACACCCTGCTTTTTATTTATATTTGCAAAAACTTCCTTTCCATCTGCCATCTGCGGAACCCACTTTGGGTTTACAAAGGACGTTACCTCAATGTGGCTGCACCCCGCATCGGTTAGCATATCACACAACTTAATTTTATCTTTTGTTTTAATAAACCCAGGCTTTTCATTTTGCAAGCCATCACGTGGACCAACCTCGAAAATCTGCACTTTTTTTGTTTTAATATCCATATACCCCTCCATAAAATTCTTTATAGTATACTATAAAATATACTACATTTATATTAACTTTTCAATATGCTTTTATAACAAACTAAAATATTTATCTTAAACATATTAAACAAAAAACGTGGTGCACCCCGTCTTGCAAACGGTGCGCACCACTGGGGGTAAAATTATGAAGAGCTATTTAATATTGATTGGGTACGCGCCATATTTGCGCCCCGCATCATACATTGCAAAAACGTTTGGAAGTGGTGTATCCTCGTGGATTGAATGGTCAGAGGTTAGGATAAACCCTCCCCCCGGTGCTGCAATTCTAATTGTTTCCTTAACTTCCTCCTCAACCTCTTGTGGTGTTCCTGTTACAAGGGTTGTTTTATTATTAATATTCCCCAAAAGAACAGTATTAGGGAAGGATTTTTTAACCTCCGCAATATCCATTTGTGCCGCACGCTCTATTGGATGGTAACCATTAACACCAATTCCGATAATATCGTCTAGTAACGCCCTTATAAAACCATCGCTGTGCATAATTAGCTTTTTACCTCTGCCATGCACGGCATCTGTTAGCTTTTTAAGCTGTGGTAAAATGAACTCGTTGAAATGTTTTGGGGATAAAAGTGGTGCAGAGCAACTGCCGTAATCGTCTGAAAATAAAACTGCGTCCACCCCCTCGTCAATCGCCTTCATTGCACCAATGATTGAAAAATCAGTCACCTTATCAAGTATTTCGTGCACAATTTCCGGCTCGTCATACATCATATAGCTAAAGTTTTCTATGCCAAAAAGCATCCATGCACCTGTGTATGGCCCACGAACATTTGAAAATATTGCCATATTATTTTCTTTAGAAAGAGCCATTGCCGTTTTAATACCCTCCATACGTGAATCTATAGTTGCATCCGGAAAGTCATAGTTTTTCCAATCACTACCATCAACCAATGGTAATATGATAGGTGCATCTGTTGGCCACGCAGCCGGGTCCTTCTGGTATGTAACACCCCACTCGTCTTGGTACCTTATACTATCCGTTGCACTACCCTCTTTGCCAAAGCCGTTAACTCCACCAAATGGCACCACGCACATATCATACCCAATCTTTTCTGCACACTTGACAAGGTCGTATGCGTTATATGTATTAACATCGTAGCCTAGCACATGCTTAAAAAGCGGTTGGCAATAGTTGCTCTCAAATATTGGAACTGTATCAGGAATTTTCCCGTTTATCGCACATAGAGTTCTTTCTCTACCTGTCATTTTCATATTTTTTCTCCTTATAAATTTTGTTTTAGCCCATTAACAAGTTTGGTAGGAATATTATTATTTCCGGTATGAATGTGCATACTAGTAGTGCTAGTATAAGGGCTCCAATAAATGGAATTGCTTCTTTTATGTATTCTACAACAGATAAATCTAATAGCGAACAGCACAGGAACATCATTGTTCCAAAAGGTGGTGTGCATCCGCCAATTGTTAGGTTTACAATCATAACAATACCAAAGTGAATAAGGTCAATATCTAATGCTTGCACAACTGGAACAAGTAGTGGCACCAAAATAATTGTTGATGCTGTGCCCTCTAAAAACATACCAATAAACAGTAGGAAAGCATTAATTAATAGTAGCATTACATATTTATTATCAGTTATTCCAACCAAAATTCCTGTTAGTGCTTGTGGAATTCGCTCCCAACTCATATAGAAGCCAAACGCAGAAGCAGCAACTATTATAAGCATTACTGTTGCTGTGCTTCTAACAGAGTCAATTATAATCTCTATAAAGTGCTCTGGCTTAAGCTCTTTATAGATGAATAATCCAACTATACACGCATAAGCAACCGCTATCGCTCCCCCTTCTGTTGGGGTGAATACTCCAAAGCGAAGCCCCAGTAAAATTCCAAATGGCATAAATAACGCCCAAACAGAATCAAGCGCTTGCTTGCCAATTTCCTTTATTGTTGCGCACTTTTCACGTGAAGGTAGATATCCCCTTTTTTTTGATACTATGTGAACTGCTACCATCAATGAAATGCACATAATAATACCAGGCACATATCCCGCCATAAACATCTTTCCAATTGAAACATTCGCCATAAATGCGTATAGTATTAGCCCAATCCCCGGTGGAATAATAGGGCTTATAACCGATGATGTTGCTGTTATTGCGGCGCAAAATGCTGTGCTGTATCCACGCTTTTGCATCTCTGGCACAAGCATTTTACATTGCATTGCTGCGTCTGCGTTTGAAGATCCGGAAATACCCGCCATCAAAACACTAAGCACAACGTTTACCTGCCCAAGTCCGCCAACCAAATGCCCTGCAAGCAAATCCGCCATCTTTATAAGACGGGAAGTAATGCCGGAATAGTTCATTACATTACCAACCGCAATAAAAAAAGGAACCGCCAAAAGTGGAAATGACTCAGCACTCGCTATCATACGTTGAAAAATCATATCAACCGGAATTGTCGTATTAATAAATGTAAAGTATGATATTGTTGCAATTATAAGGCAGTATGCAACAGGAATATTAAGCACAAAAAGACCGCCCAGTACTGCTATCGGAATAAACCCCATTACATCTCCCCCTTTGCAACTTCTACTGTTTCTTTCTTTTTAATATCTGTTATTAAAAACCCAACTGAGTAAATTGCCATAAGAGTAAATCCAACTGTTGCCGCAATATTAATATAGGTATAGGGAATTCTTAATACTCCTGTTGGCTTAACAGAGCCATAAATTGCAAACTGCGCACTTAAGAAAATAAGTACAAAATTTGTAACAACCAAAACTATATCTACTAATAAAACTAATGCTTTTTTTGTTTTGCCTTTAAACAGGTTTACAAGAACGTCAATTCCTATGTGCATATTGTGCTTGTAGGCAGATGCTGCCCCAACAAAAACAACCCAAACAAAACAAATACTCGCCATTTCCTCTGCCCATTGGAACGTTACATTAAATAAATACCTGCACATAACATTTATAACAACAATTACTATGGTAATAACAAATGCTATGCCTGCAATAATATCATCCAAACTAAAAAGTAATTTTTTCATACTTGCTCCTTTTTAATTAGTGGTGGCGAGAAATCCCGCCACCTCATTTTTAGCAATTTGTTATTTGTAGCCTAGTGCTTTTTGCACTGTATCCAAAAGGTTTGGTGACCAATCTGGGAATGCCTTGTATGTAGCTTCGCAGGCAGCTCTAAACGATTCTTGATCAACTTCATTAAATTTAACCCCTTCTGCCTCTAACTTTTTAATCCAGTCTTGCTCACTGCTAGCGTTAATTTCACTATATACTGCGCCTTCTTCCTCAACTGCTGTTTCTAAAGCTTTCTTGTTGTCGTCAGATAATGTGTCAAATATTTTTTGTGATGTTGCAATAATTGTAACCGCTGTAAAGTGTCCGGTTAATGCAATGTTTTTCTTTGCTTCGTGTAGCTTAGAGCTATAAAGTGTTGCAAGTGGCGCCTCTGCTGCTTCAACAACGCCCTGGCTAAGTCCGCTATAAACCTCTGACCATTGCAAGGTTGTTGGGTTTGCACCCATTGCTTTCATGGTTTCAATCCACATTGTGTTGGAAGGAACACGGATTTTAAGGCCCTTAGTATCTGCCGGTGTTGTAATTGTTTTGCCGGAGATAATGTGTCTGTTACCATAGAATAATCCAGATCCCAAAACTTTAATACCCTTTTGGCTTGATTGATTTTTCATATCAGTATGCCAATCGGAATCGGAAAGAACCTTTATATCCTCCCAAGTTTTAAATAAGAATGGGCCATTCATAATACCGTAATCCGGAACATAGTCCGCCATATATCCAGGGTCAACGATTGTGATTATATTTGCCCCACGTGATGCTTGCTCCAGGTTATCTTTATTGCTGCCAATTTCGGAGTTAGGGTAAACTTGAATTTCCAGTTCGCCATTTGTTAGCTTGCCGACTTTTTCCGCAATCTTTAGTGCTGCATCGTTCATTGCATCTGTGTTAGGTGAAACGTGCCCAAGCTTAAATACCGTTTTTTTTGCGGGCGCAGGTGCAGGTGTTATAGCTCCCGGTGATGCAGGTGCTGGCGTAGGTAGTGCTTCTTTAGGAGCGCACCCCGATATAAGTGCAGTGAATAGAGAAAGTGCGCAAATAAGACTCGCAATTTTTGTGTTTCTTTTGCTAAATAACATAATTTTTCCCCTTTCTATTCTGTGTCACAACCTAATAACACGTGTTTATTTGATGTTAACACGTATTTATTTCAAAAACAAGCATTATTTTATTTTTCTACTTTATAGCTTAATTTTTTAATATTTTTTGTGATTTATTACAATTTACTTTTAATTCTTATTGCTTTAACATAGTTAATATATAAATAATACAATAAAAATAGTAATTTATTACTGTTTTTTAAAAAGGCGGTGCTTAAAATTACCAGTAAAGATATAGCTAAGTTAGCAGGTGTTTCCAGGTCAACAGTCTCACGTGTGGTAAACAATTATCCAAATGTTCCAGAAGCCACGAAACTTAAAATTCTAGAAATTATTAAAAAATATAATTATGTTCCAAACACATCAGCTCAGGGACTTGTTGGAAAATTGCCAAAAATTATAGGCCTTTTCATAATAGACTTATTCCACGAAGGTGACGAGCTTACTGTCCACCGCTCACAAATATTGCTTGATTATGTTGGGTATTCCTCAGACCTTGCTCGCAAATTTGACTATAACGTTCTTGTTAATGTAATAAAATCCGACGAGCAATTAGCCGAAATAGAGCGGTTACTTAGAAATAAAACCATATCAGGAGCTATTATAATGGGGGATTTATGTAACCTCTCCCAAATTAACACTCTAGCCGATGATGGATTTAAAATATTACTTTTGCAACAAATTACGGCGTCCACCCACAAAAATATAATAAGTGTTAACTTTAATAACTTTTTAGGTGCTTATGCTGCCACACAACATCTTGTAAACAAAAACCATAAAAGAATTTCCGTTCTTGCCGGTAATTTAAGCAAGCTTGCAGTTATACAAAAGCAAGAGGGTTTTAGGACGTGCCTTTCTAAAAACAATATACCTTTTAATAAAAATTACCTTGCTGTTGGTAGCTACCATCGTGAGGAAGGCGGATACAAATCAATGATGGAGATTTTGAAAAATAATTCCCATGATTTACCTACCGCTGTTTTTTGTAATTCTGTTATGTCCATCGGTGCACTTCACGCAATACGTGATTTTGGTCTTAGCGTTCCTGAAGATATCTCTATTTTAGCAATTGATGGAATTAATGCTTGTAAATACACAAATCCACCCATATCAGAGATTTATTTATCTCAGTACAAGCTAATATCAACTGCCGTTTCCTCTTTAGTCGAGCTTATTGAAAATGATTATGTGGAACAAAATAATTTTGTTATTGATGATTTGTCATTAATAGAACGAGAAAGTGTTAGGGAATTATAAACAATAAAAAGGCTGTTGCTAAAATGCAACAGCCTTTTTAGTTATTAATTATTTAACGTACTGCCTTGCAAATTCAACTGCTTTTTTAGTGCCCTCAAAACCGCCGTTGCTCGCTTCTTCAATACACACATATCCATCAAAATTGTGCTTTTTCAATACATCGAAAACGCTGTCAAAATCAACAATCCCTGTTCCAACTCGGCATGAGCTTAGGTATCCCACCGTCATAGTGTCGTTCATATGTATTGTAACAACTTTATCCATAACCTTATCAAGCAACTGTGAAACGTTTGCACCACACGCTGCTGCATTTGCCGTGTCAAAGTTAATTCCAATAGTTGTGCCCTTTATACCCTCATAAATTGCTAAAAACGCATCAGGATTAAATGAAAAATCAACAAGCGGCCATGCACCTGGCTTTGCGTGATTTTCAAAAAGTAGAGTTATACCAAAGAACTCCGCCCTCTTTGCCACACGTTTAAAGCAATCCACAACCCATGCTACGCCGTCTTCCAGCCTAATTGAGGGGTGGTTTTGCCCTGCTGTAATCCTGATATACTTAATTCCAAAGTAAGATGCAAGGGCAATATCCCTGTACATATAATCAATTTGTCGCTCCCTCTCCATCTCGTCCGGATTAGAAAAATCGGGGTAAGCAGTCATCATAATCATTGGTATTTTAACGTTTTTAATTTGCTCCTTTAGCGATAAAAGAGTGGTTGCTGTGTGATTTGGAAAAAACATACTGCTAACATCATAGCCATCTAGCCCAATACTTTCGGCATATTCAGCCCACTCACCAAGTGTAACATTGCCTCCTATTATATCGCCAAAGAGAGAAACGGGCAAACAACTTAATTTCATCTTATCCCCCTAATCTACAACAACAACTTTTATTAGTGCCTCTGGGTTGTGCGCAAGCTTGTAAAACATATCTGTACACTTATCAAGAGGAACCTCAAGGCTGATAACAGGCCTCATATTTAACTTGCCTTCGTTTAAAACGTCAACAACCTCCTTGAACTCGCTTAGGCCATATATGTATGTTCCAAAAACGGTTAACTCACGTGTTACAATCTCTTGCATATTAACTTCAACCATTGGCTTATTGTTGCCAATACACACAGCTATGCCACCAAACTTAAGGGCTGACATTGCCTGTTGAACCGTTGGGCTCATTCCAACTGCCTCAAAAGCGTAGTCAACACCAATATTATCCGTATTTGCAAGGATAACTTCCTTCAAATTTTCCTTGGTTGGGTTGATAATTACATCAGCTCCCATTTCTTTTGCAACCTTTAGTCGGTCATCGCTCAGGTCGGAAACAAAGATTTTTTCCGCCCCCATATATTTTATCCATGCAAGTGCGCAAAGTCCAATTGTTCCTGTTCCAACCACCAAAACGGTTTTGCCTTTTAAGTCACCCGCGTGTTTAACACCCCTAAATGCAACTGCAAGGGGCTCCACAAGACTACCATATGAGTAGGAAACATCATCCGCCAGTTTA
>CAZMCJ010000022.1:0-13528 GCA_964564795.1 uncultured Eubacteriales bacterium
CCTCCATACCGTAGATGCCTTGGACAACAGGGTTGCCCAAATAACCGGCATTGGAACAAATGGTACCATATTGCACCACCTTTTTGCGTTTGCCATTTATATGGGGGTAAAGAACTCGGCTTAATGCAAGCTGAAGCAACTGAACCGCAAATGATATAAGTAAAATCTTGCTAAGAGATGTTAGCATTTGAGGGGAAACCTTAACATAAAAGGACATAATAATATTGCACGGAAGCACAATTCCAACCGTTATATCGGTTAGGCAACGGCGTCCCTCATCGGTAATCATTTTCAGTTTTGTTGCAATATATCCCACCGTCATAATGGCAAGCAAAGTAAATTGCATTGACAGGGCATTGGTTAGGTCTGGCATTTTATCACTTCTTTCATAAGTCCTATTAAATTATAACGTGTTTACCCCAAAATGCCAACCTTTAAATTGCTACTTTGCATATTTTTAACTAAATTTGCCAAAATAACTTTATTGGAGGTGTTGTAAATTAAGAAAGAAATAATAAAAATTTTTGCAATTTCCGCTCTTGCCGGCGTTGTGAATGGCTTCTTTGGTTCGGGTGGTGGAATTATTTTGGTTGTACTCTTGGGTGCGTTTATAAATTTGGAGGAGCGCAAGGTGTTTGCCACCACCCTTTGTGTAACACTTTTTTTGTCGTGCATATCCGCCTTTATTTATAGTAGGAGCGTGGACATTACCCTTGCAGAAATTATGCCTTTCTTAATAGGGGGGAGTTTGGGGGGCATAATAGGTGGATTATGGCTTAAAAATATTAAAATATCAATAGTGCAAAAAGCCTTTGCGCTACTTGTTTTGTTTATTGGTATCAAGGGGGTTTTTAAGTTATGAACCAAATTTTGATTGGGGTCTGCTCCTTTTTGTGCGGTATTTTAAGCGGAATGGGGATAGGCGGGGGGACGCTTCTTCTAATTTTTATCACAAGTTTTTTAAGTTATCCCCAGGTGAGTGCGCAGTACATCAACGTTTTGTATTTTATCCCCACCGCACTTTTTGCAAGCGTAATTAACTTAAAAAATAAGCTGGTGGACGT
The DNA here is from genome assembly GCA_964564795.1 of uncultured Eubacteriales bacterium. Taxonomy (GTDB): domain Bacteria; phylum Bacillota; class Clostridia; order Oscillospirales; family RGIG577; genus CAZMCJ01. The sequence goes on from CAZMCJ010000022.1 coordinate 1,065, forward strand.
TAAAATTGCACTTTTGTGTTGCCTTTTTGGTGGGATTTTTGCCCTTTTAGCAAGCTTTTTTGCCACAAAGGTGGAGCCGCAATCCCTACGCCTTTATTTTAATATTTTGCTTATTTTTGTTGGGGGATACCAACTTTTTAAGGGGTGAATACCCTAGCCATCCCTTAAACAAAAGGCGCACAAAAAAGGCTAAGCTGTTTACGCTTAGCCTTTTTCTATATTAATACAAAGGGAAAACTTATCTAAAGCAAGACAAGTAAATCTCCTTTATCTCTGCCATTAGTGGGTAGCGTGGGTTTGCGCCTGTGCATTGGTCGTCAAACGCTTGCTCTACCATTTCATCCAACGAATTCATAAAGTCCTTTTCATTAACCCCCGCTTGTTCGATTGTCTTTGGTATGCCGATTTTTGCTTTAAGCTCGTCGATTGCAACGATTAGACTATCGTACTTCTCTTTATCTGTTTTACCCTTTAGCCCCAGTGCTGTCGCAATTTCTGCGTACCTTTTTAAGCTTTGTGGGATTTTATATTGTGCGAATACGCCTTGCTTTGTTGGAGCCTCGCTAATGTTAAAATCCATAACCTTTGTGATTAGGATTGCGTTGGCAACACCATGTGGCAAATGGTGGAATGCGCCAAGCTTATGCGCCATAGAATGGCAAATTCCAAGGAATGCATTGGCAAAAGCCATACCCGCCATTGTTGATGCGTTCGCCATCTTCTCCCTTGCCTCCGGGTTGTTTGCGCCGTCGTTGTATGCGATTGGAAGATACTCAAAAATGTTCTTGATTGCACCTATGCTAAGCGCATTTGTGTAGTCAGATGCAAGCATGCTAACGTAAGCCTCCAACGAATGTGTAAGTGCGTCGATACCCGATGCGGCAGTTAGCCCCTTCGGCATATTCATCATAAAGTCCGCATCAACTATTGCCATATGTGGCATCAGCTCGTAATCGGCAAGTGGGTACTTAACCCCTGTTTTTTCGTCTGTGATAACAGCAAACGGTGTAACCTCGCTGCCTGTTCCCGCAGAGGTTGGTATTGCAATGAACATTGATTTATCCCCCATCTTAGGGAAGGAGTAAACCCTCTTTCTGATGTCCATAAAGCGCATTGTAAGGTCCATAAAATCTATTTCGGGGTGCTCGTATAGCGTCCACATAATTTTTGCGCCGTCTATTGGTGACCCACCACCAAGTGCTATTATTGTGTCCGGCTTGAAGGCTTCCATTGCCTTTGCTCCGTTTTTTGCCATCTCAAGTGTTGGGTCAGGGTCAACGTCAAAAAATGTGAAGTGGCTTATTCCCATTTCGTCAAGCAGTTTTGTAACGGGATTTTGGTACCCCATTTGGTAAAGCACCTTGTCTGTTACAATGAACACACGCTTTTTACCCAATTCCTTAAGCTCTTTTAGCGCAACTCCAAGTGCGCCTTTTTTGAAATAAACCTTTGGCGGTGTTCTAAACCACAACATATTCTCTCTCCTTTTTGCAACGGATTTAATGTTCAAAAGCTGTTTAACGCCAACGTTTTCTGAAACGGAGTTGCCACCCCACGAGCCACAGCCAAGTGTTAGTGATGGTGCAAGCTTAAAGTTGAACAAATCCCCAATTGCGCCATGGGAAGATGGTGTGTTTATTAGTGTTCTGCCTGTTTTCATTGCATCTGCAAACTTATTAACCTTTTCCTTATATTTTATGTCATCAATGTAAAGTGCGCTTGTGTGTCCAATTCCCCCGTCCTCAACAAGACGAGCCGCCTTTTCAATTGCATCGTCAAAGTTCTTTGCCTTGTACATTGCAAGGATTGGTGAAAGCTTTTCGTGTGCGAACGGTTCGCTTAGCTCAACGGAAGTAACCTCCCCCATTAAAACTTTTGCGCTTTGTGGAACTTCAAATCCTGCAAGTTTTGCAATATCATACGCGCTTTGACCAACGATTTTTGAATTGAGTGAGCCATTTACAAGGATAACGTTTCTAACTTTATCCAATTCGTCGCCCTTTAGGATGTAAGCTCCCCTAAATTCGAACTCCTTTTTAACTTGCTCATACGCTTTGTCAACAATAATAACTGCTTGCTCGGAAGCACAAATCATACCGTTGTCAAAGGTTTTGCTTACAAGGATTGAATTAACAGCCATTGAAATGTCTGCGCTATCGTCAATTATTGCAGGGGTGTTGCCTGCACCAACGCCGATTGCAGGCTTGCCGGAGGAGTAAGCCGCCTTAACCATTCCGGGGCCACCTGTTGCCAAAATAATGTCGGAATTTTTCATAACAGCTTCTGAAAGCTCTAGTGATGGCTCATCAATCCAGCCAATAATCCCCTTTGGTGCGCCCGCCTTAACCGCCGCCTCCAAAACGACCTTTGCCGCTGCAATTGTGGATTTCTTTGCTCTGGGGTGTGGGGAAAAGATAATTCCGTTTCTTGTTTTAAGTGCAATAAGCGCCTTGAAAATTGCGGTGGAGGTTGGGTTGGTTGTTGGCACAACAGCCGCCACAACTCCAACAGGCTCTGCAATTTTGGTCATACCAAAAGCTTCGTCCTCCTCTATAACTCCGCAAGTTTTAGTGTTTTTATATGTGTTATAAATGTACTCGCTTGCAAAGTGGTTTTTGATAACCTTATCCTCCACAATTCCCATACCTGTTTCTTCTCTTGCCATTTTTGCAAGGGGCAGCCTTTGTGCGTTGGCAGCCATAGCAGCCATTTTAAATATGTGGTCCACTTGCTCTTGGGAGAATGTTGCAAATTCCTTTTGCGCTTTTTTGATTTCCTCAATTTTTGTTAGCAATGCTTCTAGGTTGTTAATCATAAAATTTCTCCTTTACGTTTATTGTTAATTTTTTATCAATCTCTTTATAATCACATTATACTCCGTTTTTAAAGACTATACAATACCTATTTTAAATATAATTGATATTTTTTTATCAATCTTTTTGTCTAATATGAATAAATATAATTATTACCTTATTTTGACCTTTTAAAACGTGGATTTTTTATTTATATGAGTGGTGATGGGGGTAAAATGGCGGTTGGTTAAACGGGCGCAAGTGGGGGATAACAGCGTGGTGGTGAAGTCTGTAGTTGGGAGTAGCAGTAGGTTATGTTGATATGCCCATTCAAACAGTGGCAAAGCGTGGTACTTAGTAGCGTACAAAAGAGGTGGCAAAGCGTGGTGCTTAGTGGCGTACAAAAAAGGTGGCAAAGCGTGGTGCTTAGTGGCGTACAAAAAAGGTGGCAAAGCGTGGTGCTTAGTGGCGTGCAAAAAAGGAGGCAAAGCATGATGCTTAGTGGCGTGCAAAAAAGGTGGCCACAAATGTGACCACCTTTATCTTTTAATACCTTAATCTAATTGTATCCCTCGTGCCTACCTTTATATCCCGTCCATTATAATTAAAAATAATGTTTCCGTCCGCAAATTTTTCAGGTGTTGAAAATACACCGATTTCGTTTGTAACGATAGCATAAACCTTGTCTGTTCCCTCAAATTTATAAGTTAGTGCTTTTTTAACAAGTGGCTCGTTTTCGTAGTAAGCAATACCCGAAACGGTGTAGAGAGTTTGCGACATATCCACATCAATGGTGGTATTTTTGCCACTTCTAACACTTGCGTCAAACGAATAATCGGTGTAGCCGGAGCGTGTAACCTTAACCTTATAGGAGCCCTCTGCAAGCCTATCAAACATATAGTAATTGCCGTTGTTTGCAACTGTTTTAGCTTCCAAAAATTCGCCCTTAAAGTTGTAAACGCTAACACGTGCATCTGTTAGGATATTATAATCCTTGCCCGCTACGCCCTCAGCAACAATTCCCCTTATTCCAAAGGTTATGCCTGACGGTTGTTGAACCTTAACGCCGTTATATTTAACTGTAACGTTATTTAAGCCAACATCATTTTTAAAGCCAAGGGAGGCTGGGCCCTCTTTAATTCCATAAAATTCACCTGTTGAGATTTTGTCCACAATTCCCTTATCTAGGGATATAATCTCGTACTGGCTACCAGTAAGTTCGTCCTCTGTGCCATCTTTGTAAACAAGAACCGCCTTAACTGTAAAGGTATCCCCAACTGCGATAACGCTCTTGCTTGGGATAAACTTAACGTAATCCCGCTCCTTTGGTTGGATAACGGAAATGCCCTTTGGAATTGTGTTAATAACCAGCTTTCCATCAATTTTAAACTCAAGTCTCAAATCCGTTGTTCCAATTTTTATGCCACGCACCATACCTACCGAGGAAATGGTTGCGATTTCTTCGTTTAGCGATACCACCTTAACGCCCTTTGCCACCGCCTCATCAAATGTTAAAATTTTGCTCGTTCCGTTGTTATAAACCTCTTTAATCATAATCGGGGTTGTAAGGTTGTATTGAACGCTAACCGAGTCCCCTTCAATTGTGTAGGTTTTAACACCACTCTCCTCCGGCTTTTGCCCTGGGTCAACTATTGTAGAGCCATAGTAGTTAGAAAAATCCAAAATTCCGTTGCCATACTTTGTATCCACCCCTGCTGTGCCTTTGTCAATGGTGTTCTTCTCTATAAATGCTATAAAATCGTCGTACTTCGCCCTGTCATTCTCCAGCTTATAGTTTGCAAGAACTGATGCCAGAGTTGCCGCTGATGCCGATGTTCCTATGATATTTAGGAACTTGCCACCCTTTGTTGTGGTTTTAACATCCTCGCCATATGATGCAGCAACGATGTTGCTACCAAAATTACTAAACTTTGAGAACTCTCCGTTTTTATCCACACTCGATGCCGTAAAAACCTCATCGTTAGCGGATATTACACTAAACTTAGTATCCAACCTCTCGTTACCCGCAGGGGCAACAACGGGAATATGCGCCGCCTTTGCCTGTGCAACAGCGTCTGCAATAATTTTGCTGTAACTTGCGTTTGGAACGCTACCGTTTGCGCCTATCAAAATAACGTCCACTTCCTCTGCAACTGCGTACCTGATACCCTGTGCAATGTCGGTATCTGTTCCTCTGCCTTGTGCGTCAAGCACCTTAATTGGCAGGATTTCCACGTTTTGAGGAGTTAAGTCTGTTATAATGCCCGCCATTTGTGTGCCGTGGCCGTTGTCGTCGTCAGCCTTGTTGTCGTTGTTTACAATATCAATCTCGCCACGCACAAAACGCCTTTGAGCGTAGTTTGAATGGTACTCCACACCTGTATCCAAGATGGCAATTTTAACGGTATCTGTTAGCTTTTTATCCCCCAAATATGCCAAGTAGCGGTCTCCCCCAATCTTCTCGGGCACGTATGAGCTAAATGCACTAGTGTATAGCACCCTTTGTGGCTGGCAGAACTTAACGTCGGGGCTTTTTGCAAAAGCCTCCCTCGCCGCTCTTGTTTTTGCAGCATCAGGGTAGCTGATTTCGTAGTCGTTCTCATTTTGGGAAATAAGCTTGCCCTCCCCCAACTTTTCGGGGTCGATTGCCTTGCCTGCAACTGTTTGAACGTTAATTGTGTTTGTAATGTACTCGTTTGTAATGATAACGCTCCTTGTTAGCGGCTCCCACTCAACGGTAAAACCAATCTCCTCTAAATATCTAATTGGCAGCATTGTGCGCTCGTGCATAATAATGGGCGCCACGTCTATGGTTTTAACTTCTGTTTTATCAACCCTGATTTTTTTGTTGTTTAGCCAAAATTCCACGCTTCTATCTTCGTACAGAACTGTTGCAACAGAGGTTTTGGCATTCCACTCAACGGTGCAACCAAGTGCCTCCACAACTGCGCGCATTGGCAAAAGGGTTCTATCATTCCTTATAACGGGGGAAACCTCTCCCGTTGGGTCCACATTTTGTGGCAGCCCGTCCACCAGCATAACAGGGTTATCCAGCTGCAAAACAACCGTTGTTGCACCTTTGGAAATATCTGCCTGTGTACTTGTTAGGTTCATCACACCAAAAACAGGGGTCATTTGTGCAAGCATAGCTCCCACAATTAAGAGCGAGCCAAGCCTTTTTTTGATAGCCTTCATATGTAACTTCCTCCTATAAGATGAATTTTCCAAACACTATATATACGCTAATTATAGCATTTTCAGCCCCTTCTTTGCAACATATATTAAAAACAATTAATTTGTTTATTTTTGTTTTATATGGAACTTTTATATTTTTTTGTCGTCTACTTAATTGTATAATACAATTTATTTGGAAAGGACTAATTAAATATGAAAAGATTTACTAAAATTTTAACCTCTCTTTTATGCGTTGCGGCACTTTCCCTACCCCTTGGCGTTGGTGCAACAAACGGCAACGCAAATGGTCAAAACAAGCAAAAGGAGAAACCAACGGAGATTTCCCTTACCACGCCGCTAAACACATCTTTCGGGGGCAAGGTAAACGAAGTGGTGGAGAATAAGGAAAACGGATACTTCACACTAAGACTCGTTAAAGACGAGCCAACGGTGACACTTATTGCAAATAAGGATTTAACTGTTTACTCTATCCCACAAAAAAAGGTTATCAAGGTGGAGGACATCAAAAAGGACGACTACGTTACAGCAATAACAGGTATAAACGTGCCTATGACAGTGTCCCTTCCCCCACAAATTTCTGATATAAAGATGCTTGTGGTTTCTGATAGTGAGGAGAGCGTAGCGCACTCTGTTTTTACAAAGATGGATAACGGTTCATACATTAACTCCACAGCAACCCTTGTGGCGCATATGGATAGCGACACAAAAATAATAGACCAAAAGGGCAGTGCACTCTCCCTTGACCAAATTGGGGATAAAGAGCTTGCAATGTTCTATACAATAACAACACGTTCAATTCCACCACAAACAAGCCCAAACCTTGTTGTTGCACTTGATAAGGTGGAGGTGGAAAAACCTGAAAAACCTGAAAAACCAGAATCTAAGATGCTTCCACTAAGGGGCAACGCTGAAAGACGTGGAATTAAGGTTGAGTGGGTTGGCGATGCTAAGCAAACAATCATCCTTTCAAAGGGTGCGGTTTCCTTCACACTAAACATTGGCGAAACAAAGTTTGGCTATAACAAAATGCTTTCTCAGATGACTATATCACCCGAGCTACGTGGCAATGCAACATTTGTTCCTTCAGACTTCTTTGATTTTGTTGATTCTAAGCTAGCTAAATAATTGTTAAAATATTTAAGCCACCTACTTTAAAGTGGGTGGATTTTTTGTTGCCATAATAAAAAACCTTCTAAAGAGGCATTTTAAGGTAGCCTTTTTTGAAACTCATGGGCAGAGGGTTGGGTAATTAAAAAATCAAAAGCAGAACTTTGCTATTCGTTATAAAAAAAGAGGTGGCACAAAGCCACCCCAAAATATTAGAATTAGTCGTCAAAAACCTCAACTGTAATCTCTTTAATCACAACAGGGGTAAGTGGCATATCGTTCCTGCCTGTGTCCACGTTAACAATCTCATCCACAACGTCAAGCCCTTCCAAAACCTTGCCAAACGCAGCGTATCCGCCATCTAGGTGGGGAGCGGTGCCAGCCATAATAAAGAATTGGCTACCAGCTGAATCGGGGTGGCCGGAGCGAGCCATAGAAAGAACGCCAAGCTCGTGCTTTATTGGGTTGGAAAAACCGTTAGATGCAAACTCACCCTTTATATTGTAGCCCGGTCCACCCATTCCGTTACCATCTGGGCAACCGCCTTGGATAACAAATCCAGGGATACAGCGGTGGAAAGTTAGTCCATTGTAAAACTCATCATTTATAAGATTTATAAAATTCTCAACCGTAATAGGGGCAATATCAGGGTAAAGCTCCCCCTTCATAATTCTTCCATCTTCCATCTCAATTGTAAAAATTGGGTTACTCATCAAATTTTCTCCTTTTAAAATATAATAATATTATCATAATACTATGAAAATGTATGTATTTCAAGTATAATTAAGTGAAAGATATAAAGAAACGGAGAAATTTATGAATTATACATTTGTTGTTCCTTGCCTTTTTGGGCTGGAGGGAATTGTAAGCGATGAGATAAAGATGCTGGGCTACGAAACGGCGCCGGAAAACGGGCGGGTTAAGTTTTTTGGCACCCTTGAGGCGATGGCGCGTGTTAATATGTTTATGCGGTGTGGCGAACGTGTGCTTATAGAGGTGGGAGAGTTCGAGGCGCGCACATTTACCGAGCTTTTTGATAACACCAAAAGCCTCCCTTGGGAGAATTTTATATCAAAGGGGGGCGAGTTCCCTGTTAAGGGTCACTCTTTAAACTCCACCCTGTTTTCTGTTAGTGATTGTCAGGCAATCATTAAAAAAGCGGTGGTTGACAGGCTTAAAACCAAGTATAAAATAGAGTGGTTTGCGGAGGATATGGAGCGCTACCAAATCCAGTTTGGCATAATGAAGGACAAGGTTACCCTTATGATTGACACAAGCGGCGACGGGCTTCACAAGCGTGGGTACCGCAAAAACGCAAACGCAGCCCCCCTTAGGGAAACGCTGGCAGCGGCAATGGTTAAGCTATCCCGATACCGCACCGGCAGAACCTTTGTGGACCCAATGTGCGGCAGTGGCACAATTGCAATCGAGGCGGCGATGATAGGGGAAAACAGGGCAAGCGGGCTAAACCGAGGCTTTGCTTACGAACATTTTGCCTTTGCACCAAAGGATCTTCTTTCAAAGGCTAAGGAGGAGGCAATGGACATAATAAAGACGGAAAGCTTTACCGTTGGCGCATTTGATATTGATGAAACTGCAATATCCCTAACAAAAAACAATGCGCGCCTCGCAGGTGTTGGCACAAAAGTTAAAACTGCGGTGTGCGATGTGAACAATTTTAAAACTGCAACGGAAAATGGCATAATAGTAACCAACCCACCCTATGGCGAGCGACTTTTGGATAAGAAGGAGGCGGAGGGACTTTATCGTGATATGGGCAGGTGCTTTATGGCTCTTAACGATTGGCAATATTTTATCCTAACCTCACACGAGAATTTTGAAAGTTACTTTGGCAAAAAGGCGGACAAAAAGCGCAAGCTTTATAATGGTATGATAAAGTGTGATTTCTACCAGTATTTTAGGAGGCAAAACAATGAAAATAACAGAGCTTTTGCAGAAAAAAAGAGATAACCTAGCCCTTACTAAAGAGGAAATTGAATTTTTTATTGCGGGTGTTGTGAATGGTGAGGTTCGAGACTATCAATCCTCCGCAATGCTTATGGCGATGTTTATAAATGGGTTAAATGACGACGAAACCACCAACCTTACAATGGCGATGGCAAATAACGGTGCAAACTTCGACCTCTCCCAAATCGACGGTATAAAGGTTGATAAGCACTCCACAGGGGGTGTAGGGGACAAAACAACTATAATTATCACCCCGATTGTTGCCTCCTTAGGGGTTAAGGTTGCCAAAATGTCAGGCCGTGGGCTTGGGCATACCGGTGGCACCATTGACAAGCTAGAGAGCATTGAGGGGTTTAGAGTTTCGCTGTCAAAAGAGGAGTTTATAAGTCAGGTAAACCGCTTAAACGGCGCAATAATCAGCCAAAGTGGCGATATTTGCCCCGCAGATAAAAAGCTTTATGAACTGCGTGATGTAACCGCAACGGTGGAGAGCTTGCCCCTTATTGTTGCGTCAGTTATGAGCAAAAAAATTGCCTCCGGGGCGGATAAAATACTCCTTGACATAAAAATGGGGAGTGGCGCCTTTATGAAAACCAGGGCGGACGCTGAGCGCCTTGCACGCAAGATGGAGGAGATTGGCGGATTGTGCGGCAGGGAAACCATCTGCATTTTGTCCGAGATGGACCAGCCACTGGGCAAAAACGTTGGTAACACACTGGAGATTTTGGAGTGTGTTGATGTGCTAAAAGGTGTTGGGGACAGTGCTTTGACGGAAAAATGCGTGGAGCTTAGCGCCATTATGCTATTCCTTGGAGGGCTGGGAACGGTTGAGGAGTGCAAGGAGATGGCTGTATGCCAAATCACAAACGGAAAGGCATACCAAAAGCTGCTTGAAATTGCTAGGGCGCAGGGGGGCAAGGTGATTGACGATGAGCTTGTTCTTAAGAATGAAAAGGTGTTTGAAGGGGAAATCACTGCCGAAAAAGATGGGGAAATCGCAAAGATTGACGCCCTTTTGGTGGGTCAAGGGTGCGTTATCCTTGGCGCAGGCAGGGAAAAAATTGACGATACGATTAATTATAGCGCAGGCGCAATTATCCACAAAAGGGTTGGGGATGTGGTGAAAAAAGGAGAAAAGATTGCGACCCTCTTTGGGTCTAGCCCCGCTTCACTTGACGAAGGAATTAAGGTAATCCAAAAAGGTATTGTGATTACTTAGGACATAAAATAACCCCCATCCTGTCATTCTGAACGTAGTGAAGAATCTTTTGCAAAGTGCTGTTTTACGCAATGAATAAAACCAGCTCCGACCTGTCATTCTGAACGTAGTGAAGAATCTTTTGCGAGGTGATTGCATTGTACTATGTCTATATTCTCTCGAACTGGAACAACAAAGTGATCTATACCGGAGTTACCAACAACTTGGAGCGTCGGCTGTATGAGCATAAAAACCAATTGGCTGACAGTTTCACGAAGAAATATAATGTACATAAGTTGGTCTACTTTGATCAAACGACAGATATCAATTCTGCAATTGCGCTCGAAAAGCAAATCAAAGGCTGGACGAGGGTAAAGAAAAATGCACTGATTGAAGAAATGAATCCCAGATGGCATGACCTATTGAAGGACTGGGAGAAAGATTCTTCGGCTTCTCCTCAGAATAACAGGTAGGGAGATTATGTACATTTTGTGCTTGGCACTTATCAGCACTAAAGCGTTTTGTGCTTGGCACTTACAAGCACTAAAGAAAATTGAATACAGTAAAAAATCAGAATAAAAATAGTGTAGGGATAAACGCGCCCTGCACTATTTTTATTATTTAATCTATTTTAGAAACTTTGCCCAAGGGGTGTCGACATTTTTAATATTTTCCGCCCAAAAAAGCAGTCGCTCTTCAAAAAAACTACATTCCCTTTTTACAATTTCATCCTTATTTTCCACACCCTCCAAATATATAATGGCGGTAAGCCCGTAGTAAACAAGCCCTAATGCGTGGGTTTTAACGTGGGGGGTTGAGGCGCCATGCGCAATAGCACGTGCCGCCGCTTGTGCGTGGGGGGATTTTACCGCCTCTGCTGAGCTCTTGTGCGCCGCCAAAATTGCCTTTTTTGCAAGGGGCATCTTAATCTCCCCCCGTGCCCATATTTTTGCCGCCTCCAGTGCGTTTCGGGGGCGAGAATCGTTTGGGAACTCCCCTTCAAAAATGCTTAAAACCCTCGGCGCACAGTCAAACACCCACATAATAAGGGTCTTGCGGTCTTGCGCCTTAATCAGCTCTATAAGCGGTTGCAGCTCTGGGCTATCGTGGCTGAATAAAAGCTTTTTCATCAAAACTCCTCCACATAAAAAGGGTGGACAGCCAAAACCGTCCACCCAAAAAGTTACTTATTCCTCAAAATCTACAACGCTTCTGCCACTGCGGCACTTTTTAACGTATTCGCTAATCGCCTTGTGCGCTGGGTAGACTTGGTACGCTGCCAAATCCTCAAACGAGTCAAACTCGATGTATAAAAGTGCATCATAGTGCATATCAGATGTAAGTTGGTTCTTTTTAAACTCCATCTTTTTGATTATTTTAAGCTCGTCCTTAAGGGCAAAAAGCAGCCCCTTAACGTAGTCTAGGTTTTCGTCTTTTGTCTTTCCCTCAGCCTCTTCCAAAAATTTCCACATTACATAGTGCTTAACCATAATTTTCTCCTTTATATTTTAATATGATTTACCCCAATAAACGGTGTGCTTTGCAGGCTTGCCACAGCAAACGCAAGGCTTTTCCAAATTTTCATTTTCAAACGGTATACAGCGAGAGGAAAGGCCGCAATCGTCCTTAATCTTTAGCTCGCAAGCAAGTTCGCCACACCAAGTTGCCTCCACAAATCCGGGCTTTGAGTTGCCAATTTCGGCAAGCTCCGCCATATTTGTTGCTTTATAAATGCGGGAGTCCATAAGCGCCTTAGCCTTCGCAAAAAGGCTTGCTTGGATATCAGACAAAACTTCGGGGATTTTTGTTTCAAGCTCGTCAAGGCTAACAAAAAGCTTCTCTCTGGTGTCCCGTCTTACCAAAACGCATTGATTTTTCTCAATATCCTTAGGGCCAATCTCCAAACGAAGTGGGATACCCTTCATCTCGTACTCCGCAAACTTCCATCCCGGGGATTTATCCGAGATATCACTCTTAACGGTGCAAATTTTGGAAAGCCTTGCTTTAAGCTCCGCTGCTTTTTCCAAAACGCCCTCTTTTTGTTGTTGAACAGGGATAATTATCAGCTGAGTTGGTGCGATGTTTGGTGGCAAAACAAGCCCGTTATCGTCGCCATGCACCATAATAATAGCACCGATTATACGGGTGGAAAGCCCCCACGATGTTTCAAACGGGTGCTTAAGTGAGTTATCCTTATCGGTAAA
>CAZMCJ010000023.1:0-13446 GCA_964564795.1 uncultured Eubacteriales bacterium
GGTTGGTAACAACACCCCTGTATTTTTCATTCGTGACTCACTAAAGTTTCCCGACCTTAACCACGCAGTTAAGAGGGACCCAAAAACAAATATGCGCAGCGCACAAAACAACTGGGATTTCTGGACACTACTCCCAGAGTCTTTGCATCAAGTAACTATTGTTATGTCGGATAGAGGAATTCCCGACGGATACCGCCATATGCATGGTTTTGGTAGTCATACATATTCCCTGATTAACGCAAATAACGAGAGAGTTTGGGTTAAGTTCCACCTTAAAACACAACAAGGAATAAAAAATTTATCGGACAAACAGGCAGCGGAAATCATTGCAAAGGATAGAGAAAGCAGTCAAAGGGACTTGTTTGAGGCAATTGAGAGAAAAGAGTTCCCAAAATGGACAATGTACTTCCAAATTATGACGGAGGAGCAGGCAAGAAACCACAAGGAAAACCCATTTGACTTAACAAAAGTTTGGAGCCACAAGGAGTACCCACTTATTCAGGTTGGTGTTATGGAGCTTAACCGCAACCCGGAAAACTATTTTGCAGATGTTGAGCAAGTGGCATTTAGCCCGGCAAACATCGTTCCCGGTATTGGTGTGTCGCCAGACAAAATGCTACAAGGCAGACTATTCTCATACGGTGATGCACAGCGCTACCGCTTGGGTGTTAACCACCACGCAATACCTGTTAATTCACCAAAATTCCCGGCTGCAAGCTACCACAGAGATGGCAAAATGCGTGTTGATGGAAACTTTGGAGCGACAAAGGGCTACGAGCCAAACAGCCTTGGAGTATGGCAAGAACAAAGCGGTGTAAGTGAGCCACCACTTGCAAACAGTGGAGACATTTACAGATATAATCCATACGACGAAAAGAGTGATGATACCTTTTATCAAGCGGGTGACCTATACCGTCTGATGACACCATATGAGAAGGACGTACTAATAGAAAACACAAAGAATCATATAGCGTCAGTAACCGAAAATATTAAATACCGTCACGCTACTCATTGTTTTATAGCAGACAAGGATTATGGAACAAGGATGGCAAAGGCAATGGGACTAGATATTAAAAGGGTTGAGGAGCTTTCTAAGCTAAGCAAGGATGCTTTGTTCGCAGCAACAAAATAGTAATGGGAATAAGAAAAACACTTTTAGTAATAGTAGGCTTTATTGCACTGGTGCTTGGAGGGATTGGCTTATTTTTACCAATAATGCCAACTACACCATTTGTTCTGGTGGCGGCTGCTTGCTTTGGTGGCAGCAACCAAAAGCTTTATAACTCTCTTGCAACATCAAAATATTTTGGAGAGTTTGTAAGGAATTATAGGGAAAAAACAGGAGTGGATAAAAAAACAAAGGTGCAAGCGATTGCATTTTTGTGGGGAACACTTATACTATCTGCACTGATTTTTAGGCAGGAACAGTTAATGATTATATTCTTAATAGTAGGAGTTTGTGTGACAATACACATAGCAAGCCTTGAAAATAAATGAAAATTACCCCACAATAATATTTGTGGGGTAATTTATATTTGTGGCACAATTTATATCTATTTACAAGCTGCAACTAAAAAGCTAACTGTAACTTCGTTTTTGCAAACACGGATTCGTGGTGAATTTGGTATAGAAATTTTTGTACCACAAGTGTAAAATCCAGTTGGAACCAAAAGAAGAGACGATCCACTTTGGGTAATTGTGCGTTCACACCCTAAGCAATCCAAATATTTTAATGTTATAGTATAGCCAACATTTATTATACCTGTGTAAGAAACGCATACGTTACTGACGGAGGTTTGGCTGATGGTGCACTCCAGAACGCGCCTAACGTTTTGTGTTTTAAATATTTTAAAATCCCACAAAAAAATGCATCTATTCCCAGGATGGCTAGATAATGTGTCGCTATTGACAATTTGGTTGCGCGAATTAGTGTCAATACTACAATTCTCATTTTGTAGGGTTGTGTTATTGTTAGGGTAAAAAAGTTGGTTTGAAAGGTTTTCAAAGTTCATAATATTCACCTCAACATATCATATGAAAGAGTGAGCAAAATTGTTCTGTTCAAAAGAGCAAATAGGTGCTAGAATAAAATTAAGAAAAGGCAAGGAGGGGTCTACAAATGGTAAAGGATTTTGGAGAGCTAAGGGATATGCTTAGGGAGCGAAAAATGCCCTTCGTGGCTGTTGCAGCGGCACACGATAAGGCTGTGATAGAAACAGTAAAGCTTGCTGCGGGGGAAAAAATTGCCCACTTTGTCTTGGTTGGCGATAAAATAAAAATCGAGGGAATTTGTGAGGAAATTGGGTGCAAAATTCCACAAATAATAGATGAAAAAGATGATATCCGGGCGGTTGCAAGGTGCGTAACCCTTATAAAAGAGGGTCAGGCAGACGTACTGATGAAGGGTCTTTTAACAAGCTCGCAATTTTTAAAAGGGATACTTAATAAGGAAGAAGGCTTAGAGTATAGTGGGCGACTGTGCCATTTAGCGGCTTTCCAGATTGTGGGTGGTGAGCGTCTTGCATTTTTTGCCGATGGTGGAATGAATATGTACCCATCACTAGAACAAAAGGTAGAAATTTTAAACTTGAGTGTCAGTGCGATTAAAAAAATTGGATATGAAAACGTAAACGTAGGAGTTTTGTGTGCAAGCGAGGTGCCAAACGAAAAATCAAAGTCTTCTATGGATGCATTCAATATGCAAAAAATGTGGGAAAATGGTGAAATTAAGGGTTGTACTTTAGAGGGGCCTATTTCTTTTGATGTTGCTTTTAGTTTGGAGGCTGCCAAACACAAAGGAATAAAAAGCCATATTAGCGGTAAAACTGACCTATACATTGTGCCCGATATAGATAGTGGAAATTTAATTGGGAAGGCGCTAATCTATGGTGGGAAGGCAAAAATGGCGGGTGTTATTTTGGGGTGCAGTGTACCGATAGTGATGACATCGAGAGCGGAAGATGCCGAGGGCAAGCTTAACTCCATTTTGCTTGCGTGTGCGGTTGGAGGTAAAAAATGAAATGTAAAATTTTAGCAATTAACCCTGGGTCAACCTCAACAAAGATTGCCCTTTATGAGGACGAAAAGCAAAGTTTTGCGAAAACTATTAATCATAATGAGGAAGATTTGGCGGGGTTCGATAAGATAACAGACCAGTATTTATACAGGAAAAAAGTGGTGGAGGATACCATTTTACAAAATGGGTGGGACATAACTGACCTTTCATGTGTAGTTGGTCGGGGTGGAATAATATCCCCCATAAAGGGCGGTGGATACCTTGTTAACGACAAAATGAAAAATATATTGAAGTCAGACACAATAATTGCACATGCATCAAATTTAGGGGCAATTATTGCAGATGAAATTGCTATGTCACAAAATATTCCTGCATTTATTTATGATGGTATTGGCGCAGATGAAATGCACGATATTGCAAAAATTACAGGGTTGCCACAAATTACACGTCAAAGCTTGTGCCATGTGCTAAACTCCAAGGCAACAGCGCGAAAGGTGGCGGAAAAAGCGGGGAAAAAGTATAATGAGATGAATTTTTTGGTTGCACATTTGGGGGGAGGAATATCAATAAGCGCCCACCAAAGGGGAAAAATTATCGATATCATAGCGGACGATTCCGGACCCTTTTCGCCAGAGCGCTCGGGCAGTATACCACTTACCTATATCGTTGATTTATGCTATTCGGGCAAGTACACAAAAAAAGAGGCAACAAAGCTACTTAGAGGTCTTGGGGGAATAAAAGCTCATCTGGGAACCAGCGACTGCCGCGAGGTTGAAAGGCGGGTGGAGGCAGGAGATGCTCACGCAAGGGAGATTTATGAGGCAATGGCATACCAAATTGCAAAAGGTGTCGGAAATTTATGCACCGTTTTTCGTGGCGAGCCGATTGATAAAATAATACTAACTGGTGGGCTTGCCTATTCCAAAATGCTAACTGACTGGGTTGCCCGGTATATTTCATTCCTTGCCCCGATTGAGATTGTGGCGGGTGAGAACGAGATGGAGGCACTTGCACTAGGAGCTCTAAGGATAATGCGTGGTGAGGAAAGCTACTCTATTTTGTAAAATATTATTAATTATAGAAATATATTTCTGGGGGATTTTCCCCCAATTTTTTTTGTTTAAAATTAAGTAGAATTTCAACAAAATTCATTGAATTTGTACAATAATTATAGCCATTCTAGCTTTATAATAAAGAAAAGAAATTAATTAGAAGGTGGTATCTTTTATGAATTCTATGGAACGAGTTGTGGCAACACTAATGCGCACAGGGGCAGATAGAGTGCCCGTTTATCCAATACTCTCCGGTGTTACAAGGAAACTTGTTGGGGCAACCTATGAGGAGTGATCCACAAATCCAGACGTGTGTGCGGAGGCGCTTTATAAATCGGTTAAGGAGTTTGATTTGGATACAGTTGTAACACTGATTGATCTTTCCATCGAGTGTGACGCATGGGGGCAAAAGCTTATTTTTCACGAAAATGATGCAGCCCACCCAGATGGTAAAAATCTTGTTGTTAATGATATTGAGGACTACGCAAAGATTAAAAAGGTTGATTATAAAACATCAAAAAGAATGATGATGCACATAGAAACATGCAGACAATTGGTTGAAAAAGCAAATGGCGAATTCCCGTTGTTGCGTTTGTTTTTGGTCCCCTTGGCGTTTTATCAATGCTACGCAATCAAGAGGATATGTATATGGACTTATATGACGACCCTGATGCGGTTAAGAGTGCGGCAAAAGAAATTAACGAAACGCTAAAGGATTATATTAACGCACTAATCGACGTTGGTGTTAATGCTGTTATGCTAGATACATTGTTTGCATCCGGCACTATAATGTCCAAAAAAATGTGGATTGAAATGGAGAGTGGACTTGTAAAAGAGCTTGCTGACATATGCCACGCAAGGGAGTGTTTGGTAATGGTGCATAACTGTGGCGAGCGCACTTATTTTGATGCACAAATAGAATCTATGAACCCTTGTGCAATATCCTTTTTACACGTGCCGGACGATTGCAAGGATTTTAAAGAGTGTAAGGAGAAATATGGGGAAAAAATCACACTAATTGGCTGCGTTCCACCACCGATGGTAGTTATAAACACCGACGACGAATGGGTTGAGGAGTGCAAACGCCAAATTGATATATTTGCCGACGGGGAGGGGTATATGCTTGCAACAGGGTGCGAATACCCATCGGGCTCCGATTTTACAAAGGCAAAGCTTATGGTAGATGTTGCAAAAACATACACACCATACAAAAAATAGATTCATACTTTTTCCATATAAGGAGGGGGACTTTTTTAGAGCGAAAAGTCTTCCTCCTTTATTATGCCCAAAAGGTAAAGTGTAAGCATATAGCAGACAAGGCTGAAGGGTATGCACACAAAAATAGAGGAGAAAAAAGTCTTTGCAAAAAACACGCTTGCAAGGATAACTATGGTGGGTATAAACACCCATGGGAAGAACAAAAACTGGAACGAGCTAACCTTAATAAGACGGGTGATACTAAGATAACCGTTAACACATTCGCTGATAATTATGGCAAAAATATACCCGGCAATGCCAAAAATAGGTAGGAGCGAGTATAAAAGTAGGATACTTATTGCTGTGTCTGCAATGTTTATTGAAACAACGTGGAGCTGTTCGTTAAGACCTTTTAGCAGCGCGTCCACAATGTCGTCCAAATACATTACAACAACCAGTGGGGCAAAGATTTTCAAAAAAGGTGTGCATGCGTTGCTTTTGAAAATTATATGGCTAAGCTCGTCAGAAAATGCAAAAAGAATTCCACCAATAAAAACGGAAAAGAGTAGAGTCACCTTAAAAATTCGGGAGGTTATATGGCTAATCCTGTCCATATTGCCTTTCACAAAGCATCCCGCAATCTCTGGGATTAAAAGGGAGGAAAGGGCGGAGAGGAATGCGGAGGGGAACATAATAACGGGCATAACCATGCCAACAACTAAGCCGTATTGTGCCATTGCGGCGCTTCGCTCCAACCCGCCCTTTTGCAGGCGCAGTGGGATTATTATTTGCTTGCATGTGCCTAAAAATGAGCGCAAGTAGGAGCTTAGCGCTACGGGAATAGAAATGGACAGAAGCCGTTTAGTAATACCCTTTGGGGGGGTGGAGTTTGAATTATATCGTCTTTTATCCATCCAAAACAGCAAAAATAAGTATACACATGATAAAAATTCCCCAACGACACCGCCAATAACAATTGCAAGGCAGGCATAATTAAGCCCACGTGGAGCAAGGATAGAAAGTGCGAAAATGGATACAATAATGTGCAAAAATTCATCGAAAATATGTGCGCTTGCGCTTTTGATAACTCGTGAAACAGCAATAAAATATCCACAAAAAACCGAGCTTAGAGATATGCAGGGCAAGGATATGCAAAGTGCATAAATTGTGGAGGGAAGGATTTTGCCACCTAAAATTGTGTTGCATATGTAAGGCGTAGAAAAGAACAGGATTACCGCAGTTGAGGTGCTAAAAAACAGCCCATAAAAAATACACTTCTTAACAGCTGATTTTATTCCGGCGTGGCAGTTTTTTGCAAGTTCTTCCGCTACCAAACGTGTGGTTGCAAGACCCACTCCGGATAGGGCGGTGGTCACGCAAAACATATAAACACTCATCAAAAGCTGGTATAACCCAACTCCTTCAGGTCCAATTTTCCCTGCAATATAAACGCTAAACCAAACCCCTGCGGTGCGAAGAATTAGGGCGGTTATGGTAAGCACAATCGCATTTATCATAAATTTTCTTGCTTTTCTCATTTTTTGCTCCCCTTTTTAAATAATCATAGAAAAAGATATGATTATTTTGGTTGGTTAATACTTGAAAAAAAAGCCAAAAGAGGGTATGATTAAGAAAAAACGTAAGGGGTAAAAGCTGTGAGAGATATAAAAAAAGCTATAAAAGATGGCAAAAAAGTTGTTGGTACATTTATTTGGGATTTTAACGTTCCGTTTTTGCCAAAGATGTTCGCTAATGCGGGGTACGATTATGTGATTTTGGATAACGAACATGGCTGTTTTTCCTACACTGATTTGCAAACAATGGTGCAAATTGCCAAAGGGTGTGATATTGCAACGATTGTGCGTGTGCCAAAGATTGACAGGGAGTGCATACAACGATACTGGGATTTAGGAGCGGACGGAATTTTAGTTCCAATGGTCAATACAAAGGAGCAGGCTATGGAGGTTGTTCGTCTTTCCAAATATGCGCCGATGGGGCAAAAGGGTATGGCGTTTTTTAAAGGCAATATGGATTTTAGAATGGATAAAGATATTAAGGAATATATGGAGGACAGCAACAAAAAAGGGCTAATCCTTGTGCAAACAGAAACACAGGAGAGCGTAGGGAACATTGAAGAAATTGCGGCGGTTGAGGGTGTTGACGGTGTTTTTGTGGGCCCACTTGACTTGTCGGGAGATTTTGGAACACCGGGTACATACGATGGCGACGAGTTTTTGGCAGCTGTTAAAAAAGTGTTTGATACAACTAAAAAGCAAGGCAAAATTTCTGCGTGCTTCGTTGGTAACCACCAATTCTTGGGGGAGGTTTTGTCCTATGGCGTTAATTTTATCGCATGGGGAACCGACACAATAATGTTTAACAGTGGAATTACACACGCCCTTAAAAAAATTAAAGAAACAAAAGGTTTTAATTAAAATATATGTATAAATTTTTATTTTTAGCCAAATAATATCCTCGAGGTGATTAATTTGAAAGATGATAAAAAACAAAAAACACAAAAGCCAAAAACTCAAGATGCAACTTCAATGAATTATGCGGAAAATAATGTGACATCTGACAAAACTATTAACAATACCCACAATGTTAAAAAAGAGTCACAGGGTCAAAACACAAAAAGATAGCAAATAGAACATTGTAAAGGCTTGCCAAGTTGCGGTGAGCCTTTATTTTTGTTGAAGAAATGCGTAATTTGTGGTAAAATAAAAAGAATAGTGTACAAACTTTACCCAATATAATAGTTTTGGGTGATTATATGAAAAACAGTATAAAGTTTAATGCTTTTATTTACTTAATAATAGTTATTTTTGGAATTTCAACCATCTTTTACTTTAGGAGTGAGCGGCGGGCGCAAGCATTTAGCATGCAAGATGGCGTGAGTAGTGTAATGGTTGTTTTGGACCCTGGCCACGGCGGGGTGGACGGCGGAGCACTTTCTAAAAGTGGGGTGATGGAAAAAGATGTTACCCTTAAAATTGCCAAAAACGTAGAAACTCTTTTAAGTATTAGCGGAGTTTCGTGCGTTATGACAAGGTATACGGATAAATCAGTCCACGACCCATCTGCCCTAACAGTTAGGGCTCAAAAAACGTCCGACCTTAAAAATAGGGTAATGTTAGCCAAGGAAAACCCAAACTCAATGTTCATAAGCATACACGCAAACTCCTTCCCTGACCAAAGTCAAAAGGGATATCAGGTTTTTTACAAGGGGGAGGGAGGTAAACAAAAGGGCAACATTATGCAAAAAACTCTTTTGGAGGTTGTGGATGACGGGAACAAACGAGTTGCGAAAGAGATTGATAAAAATCTATATATTTTTAAAAGTATAGAGAATGAGGCGATGCTGTTGGAGTGTGGTTTTTTAAGCAATAAGGCGGAGGCAATACTGCTAGGTAGCGAAGAATATCAGCAAAAATTAAGTTTTTCAATTTATTTGGGGATTTTAAGATGTTTAAACGAGGTGGAGATGGAAGATGAAAAATAAGCAAACATATTTTTGCACTAGCTGTGGCAACGAAACTGCAAAATGGCAAGGTCAATGCCCTGCGTGCAAGGAGTGGAACACCGTTGTGGAGTCGCAGAGTGTAACACGTGGAACAAAAACGGTGCGTGCGGGGGCGAGTAAGCCACAACCCGTTAAGCTGGACGACATACAGGATAAGGACTCCAAGCGTTACATAACAGGGTGTGGCGAGCTTGATAGGGTGCTGGGCGGTGGGCTTGTTAAAGGCTCAATGGTACTAATTGGGGGCGACCCCGGAATAGGGAAATCAACCCTTCTTTTGCAAGTTTGCTCCTACCTTGCCAACGATTTAAAGGTACTTTATGTTTCAGGGGAGGAAAGCGCGCACCAAATTAAAATGCGTGCAAAGCGTTTAGAATTGCCATACGAAAATTTGTATATACTGTCCCAAACAAATTTAGACGATATAATTGATGTGATTGCACAAAAGGCACCCCAAATTGTGATAATAGATTCAATCCAAACGATGTATAAGGGGGATATTGCCTCGGCTCAAGGTAGCGTTAGCCAAGTGCGTGAGTGTGGAATGAGCCTTATGCACATCGCAAAAAATGACGATATTACGGTGATTTTGGTAGGCCACGTTACAAAGGATGGCAACATTGCGGGGCCACGAGTGCTAGAGCATATGGTGGACTGTGTTTTATATTTTGAGGGGGAGCGCCAAAACTCATACAGAATTGTGAGGGGGGTTAAAAACCGCTTTGGCTCCACAAACGAGATTGCAGTTTTTGAGATGGGAAATTTTGGATTGAGTGAGGTTGAAAACCCATCAATGTTCTTACTGGAGGGCAAGGAAAAAGGTACGTCGGGTAGCTGTGTGACCTGTGTATTGGAAGGCACAAGAGGAATAATGGCGGAGGTGCAAGCACTTATCACAACAACGTCGTTCGGTACGCCAAGGCGTATGTGCACAGGGTTTGACTATAATAGGGCATCTATGATTATTGCAGTGCTTGAGAAAAAGTGTGGGCAATTTTTGGGGAATAAGGATGCCTACATAAATGTTGTTGGGGGGCTAAAGCTGGACGAGCCTGCGGGGGATTTGGCAGTGGCGCTCGCCATTGTTTCAAGCCTTAAGGACAAGCCGTTGCCCGACGATTTTATTGCAATTGGCGAAATTGGTCTAGCGGGGGAGCTGCGTGCGGTTTCCAACATTAATATTAGGGTGAAAGAAGCGAAAAAGCTAGGCTTTAAAAAGATAATTGTACCATCACAAAACAAGATTGATACCGAAAACACCGAGGGTGTGGAGCTTTACAGAGCAAGTAATCTTTCAAAGGCAATTGCACTTCTTGTTTAGTAGTTGCAAAAATTGTTTTAAAATGTTAAAATAAAAGGTGATTTAAGCTTGGAGAAGGTGGAAATATGGTAAAGATAAACATTAGAGGAGTTGCCTTTGATAACGTAAATATGAAGGAAGCTGTTGCAATTGTTCTTGACTTCGCAACTGGCGATGGGTGCAAGAGCGTGTTCACCCCAAATTCTGAGATTGTCCAGCTTGCAATTGAGGATAAGAGTGTTATGAAAACGGTGAATACCGCCGATTTGATTGTGCCGGATGGAATTGGAGTTATATATGCCTCCAAAATACTAGGCACGCCACTAAAAGAAAAGGTGGCGGGGTTTGAGCTTGCAAGCAATATTTTGCCTCACTGCGAAAAAATGGGTTTAAAGCTGTTTTTTCTGGGTGGTGCACCACTTGTTGCGGAAAAAGCAGCGGCTAAGATTAAGATGAAGTACGAAAAAATAAAAATTTGTGGTACTCACGACGGATACTTTAAGAATGATGACGACGTGATTAGGTTGATAAATGAGAAACAGCCAGACATTTTGTTTGTGTGCCTTGGTGCGCCTAAACAGGAAAAATGGATAGAGAAAAATAAGGATAAAATTAACACAAAGGTGATGATGGGACTCGGCGGTTCATTGGACGTTTTTGCGGGCAATGTTAAGCGTGCGCCAGACATTTTTATAAAACTGGGACTGGAGTGGTTTTACCGCCTGATTAAGGAACCGAAGCGGTTTTTTAGAATGCTAAAGCTTCCAAAGTTCCTGTTCGGCACAATATACTACAAAATGGGGGGACTAAAATAATGGCTAAACTAGAAGTTACACTACTTTCGCATACAATTAAACCAGAGGTAATGGTAGCGTGTGGGGCAAAGCTGTGCTATTCAAACAGCGCAATTTCCAATATAAAAGATGGTCTAACGGAGGAAAAAACTAGAACTTTCCTTAAAATGCTTGGCGAATTGGGGCACGAAAGCCCATTCGAGCATGCATATTTCACATTTGGAATAGAGGGTGTATCTCGTAGCCTTTTGGCTCAATTAACTCGCCACCGCATTGCCTCCTACTCCGTTAAGTCGCAGCGCTATGTGCGTGAGGGTCAGTTCGATTATGTTATTCCAAAAATGATTGAGAGCAACGAAAAGACAAAACAAATTTTTATAAACGAGATGCAAAATGACCAAAAGGTGTATAACGAGCTTGTGGATATTTTAAAAGATGAGCATATGAAAACATTGCTGGCAAAAGGGATTGACGAAAAGCGTGCGAACAATACAGCTGAGAAAATGGCGATTGAAGACGCTCGTTATGTTTTGCCAAACTCGTGCGAAACAAAGATTGTGATGAGCATTAACGCAAGGAGCCTATTTAACTTTTTTGAAAAGCGATGCTGTGAGCGTGCCCAGTGGGAGATTAGGGATTTAGCAGACGAAATGCTAAAGCTTGTGAAAGAGGTTGCCCCTGCAATTTTTGAAAGCTGTGGGCCACCTTGCATTTCAAAATCATGCCCAGAGGGCAAGATGAGCTGTGGAAATATGGCTTTAAACAGGGAAAAATACAAAAACTTATAAGGGAGATAAAAATGGGAAGATTAATCGTTATAGACGGGCTTGACAGCAGCGGCAAGGAAACCCATTGCAAGCTTGTTGAGGAGAAGATTAAAAAAAGTGGCAAAGACGTTATTAAGCTTTCCTTTCCCAACTATGATAAGGACTACTGCGCACCAATAAAGATGTATTTGAGTGGTAAGTTTGGCAAAAACCCAAATGATGTAAACCCATACGGTGCCTCCATTTTTTATACGGTGGACCGCTTTGCTTCCTACAAAGAGGGATGGGAAGAGGACTATAACAAGACAAATAACGTGATAATAGCGGACAGGTATACCACATCTAACGCTATCCACCAAGGGGTTAAGGTGGAAGATGAAAAGCGGGAGGAATTTTTCGCCTGGCTTTACGATTTTGAGTTTAACAAGGTTATGCTCCCGAGGCCCGATATGGTAATATTCCTTGATATGCCCCCAAAGAAGGCGATAGAGCTGATGGAAAAACGGGCAAACAAGGCAACAGGAGAAATACAAAAGGATATTCACGAAAAGGATCACACATATTTATTCAACTGTTATGACTGTGCACTACAAGCAGCGCGGTATTACGGTTGGGAGATAATAAGATGCGTTGATGAGTGTGGAAATTTAAGGACGATTGAACAAATCAACGAGGAAATAATGCGGAGGATTTATGTTAAAATTTAAGAATATTGAAATAACGGATAAGGAGGAGGTTCAGAGATATACCTATGGCAATCCATATGATAATTGCGATTTTTCATTTGTAAATATGTATATGTGGCGCAAAAAATACCTTACAAAGTTTGCAGTGGAGGATGGCTTTTTAGTTACACTATCTAACAACAAGGTGTTTTTGATGCCGGTTGGAAGTGGCGATTTAAAAGGAATTTTGCAAAAGATGATTGACTACGCAAAGGAGAAAAACTTTCCCTTTGTGCTTGGGGCTGTAACACCACTGATGCGTGAGCATTTGGAGGAGGCGATGCCGGGAGCATTTGAATTTGCAGAGGATAGGGATAACAGTGATTACCTTTATCTAAGAGAGCGCCTAACTAACCTGACGGGCAAAAAGTTGCATTCCAAGCGCAACCATATAAACAAATTTAAACTTAATAATGAGTACACGTTTGAAATTATAACAAAGGAAAATATTGAGGACGTTATAAAAATGCAGGGCGAATGGTGTCATCTAAATGGCTGTGTTGAGGACGAGGAGTTGTGGATGGAAAAGTAATTGATGGTACGGAATTTGAAAAAGTCACTGTCACCACGTACAATCAGATTAATTATAGCGTCATTATTTTGTGTTGCGTCGTTATATAATAAGAAACCATATGAATGCTTTTCTGATTCAGGGGTCACGAAAAAGTATTCGCAGTTCTCACGCTTGAAGCGTATACGGTTGATAATTAGCCGCCCCAAAAGTTTTCCCTCAGTAACGCCGTATGGCATTTTTAATGTTATATACATAAAAGCTTTTGGATTCTCTCTAATCTCTGTTTCTGATATCCCTTCTTCAATCATATGATATTCAAAGGAGCCTTTTTCTATATATTTACTAATATACCTTGTAGATTCTTTATATATCGAAAGACCCATCTTGAACTCCACAATGGAGTAATTCGCTGAAGAGTATTGCATATTGCGAAAAAGCTCCGCTCTTTTATTAGCGTCCTCATTAGAGGTTCTTGCCGTGCGGTTATGGCTGTATATTAAAAAGCTAAAAAAACTCGTGGAGATTAAGGAAAGCATAGCCACAAATAGAGTAGCTATC
>CAZMCJ010000024.1:0-6598 GCA_964564795.1 uncultured Eubacteriales bacterium
AGAAATCGAGGGGTGATGACTTTTTAAAAATTTGCTCTTTTTCAAGCTTTAGGTTTGCCCCTAGGTATTCTTTAATGTTGTCACTTGTGTTTTTATGCAGCTCCAATCTTACCGGTGCAAGCTTTTTACGCTTTTTAAGCAGTTCCTCCATAGCGTCACGGTAGTCAATATCAGTATCCAAAAGATTGTCGTTAACGTCTATGTCCGCGTTGCGAGTAACCCTAAAAATAGTTTTTTCTATAACAATTCTCTTATTAAAAACACTTTGCACAAAGTATAAAATTATATCCTCTATCAGCACAAAGGAAAGCTCATTGCTGTTTTTAAAGTAAACAATTCGCTCCAAATGGCTATCCACAGGCACAATTCCCAGCTTAAAATCATTTTTGCTTTGTAGCTTAACACCAATGTATAGCTTTTTATTCTCCAAAAAGGGAAAAGGATGCTGCTTATCAATAATTTGTGGGGATAGTAGCGGTAAAACCTCTCTCTCAAAGTAGAGCGAGAAAAATTCCCGCTGTTCCTTCGTTGCATTCTTCAAAGAAATACGTCTAACACCATTTTCAGCCAATTCCTTTAAAACGCTCTTATACGTTTCATCCTTTTCTTTGCAAATGCTTGCACACTTTTCATATATTAGTGCAAGCTGCTGCGTTGCAGTTAGCTGTGTTCTGCTATCCTTTTCTTGTGGGTTATAAAGTGCTTGGTCAAAGAGACTACCCACCCTTACCATAAAAAATTCATCCATATTGCTTGTGTATATAGCAACAAATTTGAGGCGCTCAAAAAGAGGGACATTTTGGTTTTTTGCCTCCTTTAGCACCCTTTTGTTAAATTCAATCCAGCTTAATTCTCTATTAATATACGGCATTTTATCCGACACCTTACTTCACCCCTAAATTTCAATCATTGAAACGGCAATTTCAATGCTTTTTTGTGTGGACACACTCTGTGTCGCCACCATTATGCTGCATTTATTGTATGGTATTAAAATTTTTTTACCCCTAGCAGATGCAATTGCATTTGCAATTTCCGTGGAAATTTCGCCCATCATTGCGTTTGCGGCAATAATTCCAACACTACCCATAATATAATCTGCCTCTTTAACGCTCCAAACAATTGCATTTTCCCCTGTTGCACCCTTGTTTGCACCCGCTTTAATCATTGCACTTGTGGCAAGAACATTTGTTCCAAGCGCCCAAATTTCTATGTTTTCATTTAAATCTTTTCTTAGTTTTTCAATTATTGCTTTGCCCATTCCACCACCCTGGCTATCAACAACCGCTATTATCAAACTAATCACCCCACTTTTTTTATTTCATTATACTAGATTACAAAAAATCTTACAAGTAATTTGAATGTTAAATTATCTTTTGGACATATTTACTTATAGTGAAAAAAATGTTATAATTAAAGAAAATATCAACCATTGCGGAGGAATTATGAGAGATTTGAATGTAGAAATTTGTGTGTGCACTAAATGTGTTATGACTGGTGCTATGGATATTATGGTTGCAATTGAGCGCCTAAAGGAACTTGCACCACAGTTTGAGGACGAGTTCCCACCTGATGTGAATGTTGTAATAACGCCTGTTAAACATTTGGGAACAGAGGTGCATAAAGAGCATTGCCCTATTGTTTCTATCAATGGTAGGATATTCTTAAACGCCAATAGCCAAACTATTATGGCGGAGATTGTTAGTTTTTACAAGGAGGGAAACCGCTAGATGAGAGGTCTTTACACCCCTGTTACACATATCAGGCGTCAGATTTTTGCTGAGGTTTCAAAACTTGCATACAGCGGTAAATATGACGATATTGAGCTTATTCCTTATAAAATAATTCCCGGGGAAATCCCACACTACCGCGAGAGCGTGTTCAAGGAGCGCGCCATTGTTGGCGAGCGTATACGCCTTGCAATGGGGCTTTCCCTTCGTGATGTTGGCAAGCCCGCACCTATATCCTTGGGTGTTGAAGATAGCGCAAAGGGTGAAAAATACTACGAGCCACCCCTTGTTAACGTTATTCCATTTGCGTGCGATGCGTGCGATGAAAAATCATACGTGGTTAGTGAAAACTGCCGTGGCTGCCTTGCCCATCCTTGCACCGCTACTTGCCCCGTTAAGGCAGTTTCAATGATTGATGGTTACTCTTTTATCGATCAAACAACGTGCATAAAGTGTGGACGTTGTAAGGAAGTTTGCCCGTACGATGCTATCACCAAAAAGGTTCGTCCTTGCGCTGCTGCGTGTGGTGTTGATGCTATTGAAAATGATTACTTGGGGCGTGCAAAGATTAATTATGACAAGTGTGTTTCTTGCGGAATGTGTATAGTTAACTGCCCATTCGCCGCTATTTCTGATAAAAGCCAAATATTCCAACTAATCCTTGCAATCAAATCGGGCAAGGAAATTGTGGCGGAAATTGCTCCTGCTTTTGTTGGGCAATTCGGTCCCCTTGCAACGCCTTATAAAATCAAGGAAGCACTTAAGCTACTTGGATTTAAGGCTGTTTACGAGGTTGCACTTGGCGCTGACCAGGGAGCAATAGAGGAGGCACACCACTACGCAACAAAGGTTCCAAACGAGGAGGAAATGATGCTCACCTCTTGCTGTCCATCATGGTCTGTTTTGGTTAAAAATTTGTTCCCAACGCTGACTCATTATATTTCCACAACACTTACTCCAATGGTTGCAACCGCTAGGCATATCAAAGAGGAGCACCCAAATGCTAGTGTTGTGTTCATCGGACCTTGCTCCGCTAAAAAACTTGAGGCATCACGCAGAACAGTTAGGAGTGATGTTGATTTTGTTATCACCTTCGAGGAATTAATGGGTATGTTTGTTGCAAAGGAGATTGAGTTTGCGGATTTGGATAATGAAAACGGTTTGCATGATGCAACAGGCGCAGGACGTGGCTATGGTGTTGCCGGAGGAGTTGCTGCAGCAATAAAAGAATGCATAAGCGCCTATTACCCCGATACAGAGGTGATGGTTGATAGAGCCGAGGGGCTTCGTGAATGTCGCAAAATGCTTTCACTTGCAAAGGCGGGCAAACGCAAAGGTTACTTGCTTGAGGGAATGGCTTGCCCCGGCGGATGCGTTGGTGGTGCAGGAACAATTCTACCAATATCCAAAGCATCAGATGCTGTTAATAATTTCAAGAAAAATTCATCAGTTAAAATTCCACATTTGGACAACGAATAGCAAAAAGGCTATCTACAAAAAGTAGATAGCCTTTTTTATACATTTTATTGTATTTCTTTTGTTATTAATAATTCTGATATTCGCAGTGCCTTTATTCTATTCTTTAACAGTGTATGCTGAGAAGTTCCCTGCCTTATTTTTTCTTGGCATTTTTCGCACTTACTAATCATTGAGGTTACAGCTCTTAGTGCTTCTTGTAAATCATTTTTTGTATAATCATTCATATTTGCTTGTTCTATTCAACCGTAACAGATTTTGCCAAATTCCTTGGCTTATCAACGTCACATCCTCTTTCAACAGAGATGTAGTAAGCAAGAATTTGAAGTGGAACAACCGCTAGTGATGGTGCAAACAAATCTGCACAAGACGGAATGTAGATAACCTCGTCAGCTACCTCTTCAATATCTACATTGCCCTCTTTTGCAAGCGCCATAACGTGCGCCCCTCTTGCTTTCACCTCTTTGATATTGCTAACCAGCTTTTGGAACAGGTTATCTTGCGTTGCAAGTGCAACCACAACTGTGCCCGGCTCGATTAGTGAGATTGTGCCGTGCTTTAGCTCTCCCGCTGCGTATGCTTCACTATGGATATAGGAGATTTCCTTTAGCTTTAGCGAGCCTTCAAGGGATACGCCATAGTCCACTCCCCTACCAATGAAAAATACGTCCTTTGCGTCCTTATAATCCTTTGCAATTTCCTTTAACATTGGCTCTAGCTTTAGAACCTGTGCAACTTGGTCGGGTATTTTTTCAATCTCTTTAATCAGCTCTGTTATTTGGCTATCTGACAGCAAGCCCTTTGCCTTTGCAAAATAAATTGCAAGCAAGTATGTTAATGACAGCTGTGTTGAATATGCCTTTGTGGTTGCCACTGCAATCTCCGGACCTGCATAAGTGTAAATCACGTGGTCGCTCTCCCTTGCAATGGAGCTGCCAACAACGTTAACAATGGATAGTATTTTAACACCATTTTTCTTTGCCTCTCTAAGGGCCGCTAGTGTGTCCGCTGTTTCGCCCGATTGGCTTATAACTATGCACAAATCGTTTTTGTTTAGAATTGGGTCGCGATATCTAAATTCGCTTGCCAAATCAACCTCCACATTAATTCGTGCTATTTTTTCGATTGTGTATTTTGCAACCATACCAACGTGCCACGCACTACCACACGCTATTATATTAATTTTGCCAATATTTCGTATAAACTCATCATCAAGCACAACATCACCAAAATCAACCACACCGTTTTCAATACGTGGGTGTAGTGTATTTTTAAGGGCTGTTGGTTGCTCCATAATTTCCTTTAACATAAAGTGTGGGTAGCCATCCTTTTGTGCGGATGCAACATCCCAAGTAACGTTAAAAATGTCCTTTTTTACTTCCTTTTTATCCATATCAAGGATTGTAATCTTATCCTTTTTAAGCACAACGATTTCGTTGTCATTAAGCAGATAATAGTCTCTTGTTTCCTCCAAAATCGCAGGAATATCGGACGCCAAAAAGTTCTCTCCCACCCCTAGTCCAACTATCAGCGGGCTATCTTTTCTAATTGCCACAATTTGCCCATCTTCGCCACTTTTCATAAACAAAAGCGCATATGAACCATGAATTTGTGCCGCAACCTTTATAAGTGTATCCACCATATCTCCGGTGTAGCAATAGTCGTATAGATGTGCCACAACCTCTGTATCCGTTTCTGATTGGAATGTGTAGCCCTTTTCCACCAAAAACTCTTTAAGCTTCATATAATTTTCGATTATTCCGTTGTGTACAATCGCAATATTATCCCCGCTTGTGTGAGGGTGGGAGTTTGCATCTGATGGCTCTCCATGGGTTGCCCATCTTGTGTGGCCAATTCCCATTTTGCCCTTCAAATCCCCCATTTGCTCCAGCTTTTCTTCCAGGTTTGATAATCTGCCCTTCGCCTTTACAACGTTTATTTTATCGTCGTAAATTGCAATACCAGCAGAGTCATAACCCCTGTACTCCAATTTTTTTAGTCCTTTAATTAATATTGGAGAGGCTTGCCTATCACCAATATAACCAACAATTCCGCACATAAATTTTCCTCCACTTATAAATTCTTTATAATATCTCCAACGTTATTTGCAAGTTTTTCAATTTCCTTTTGGTCCTTGCCCTCAATCATCACACGCACCAAATCCTCAGTGCCTGATGCTCTAACAAGAATTCGCCCGTTTTCGCCTAAGATTTCTTCCGTCTTTTTAATTTCCGCTTTAACCTTTTCATTGTTTAGGTAGCTTTCTTTAACCTCTTTGCTTACGTGAATATTTATCATCACCTGTGGGTAAGTTTCCATAACTGCGCAACATTCGCTTGCACTTTTGCCTAGTTTTTTCATAACTTGCAAGAATTGTAGGGCAGTTATTTGACCGTCACCCGTTGTGTTGTGCTCAAGCATTATAATATGCCCCGATTGCTCGCCGCCGATTACATAGTTTCCCTTTTGCATTTCTTCCAAAACATATCTATCCCCAACACTTGTGGCAATCACGTTTATATCATTTTTGCGTGCCATTTCAAAAAAGCCAAGGTTGGTCATCACCGTTACAACTGCAGTATTGTTTTTAAGCTTGCCCTCATTTTTAAGGCTTAATGCAATTGCCGCAATAATTTTATCTCCATCAATAATTTCGCCCTTTTCATCAATCATAAGGCATCTATCAGCATCACCATCAAAGGAAATACCCAAATCGCAATCGCTGTTTTTAACCATTTCGCTAAGCTCGTCTAGGTAGGTGGATCCGCATTTATCATTTATATTTATTCCACTTGGAACGTAATTTATAATTTGCGCATTAACACCTATCATATCAAACAACTTTTTTGCAGTTGCACTTGCACTGCCATTTGCACAGTCAACAAGGCATTTTATTCCGCTTACATCAACATTTATCGTGGAAGCAACATGGTCTATATAGATGTCCACCGCTTTTCCGTTTCTTTTAATTCTGCCAATGCCCTTGCCTGTTTCTAGCGGAATTTCCGCCATATTGTTAAGAATATAACCCTCAATTTCTTCTTCTAGAGAATCAGACAGCTTATTCCCACTGCCATCAAAAAACTTAATTCCGTTATGCTCCATAGGGTTGTGAGAGGCTGAAATCATAACACCTGCAACCGCTTTAAGCTTGCGCACCAAATAAGCAACCGCCGGAGTTGGCACAACGCCAATTTGCACAACGTTTGCACCAACAGCGCATATTCCGCTAACAAGCGCCGCCTCTAGCATATCACCGGAGATGCGAGTGTCTTTTCCTATTATTATGGTTGGGATATGGTGGGTTGATTTTGTTAAAACATATGCCCCCGCCATTCCAAGCTTATGTGCTAAATCGCACGTTAAATCTTTATTTGCAATTCCTCTTACTCCAT
>CAZMCJ010000024.1:6608-12634 GCA_964564795.1 uncultured Eubacteriales bacterium
CCATCTGTTCCAAAAAGCTTTCCCATGTCTTCTCCTTTATAGCAGGGTTTGCTGACCCTCATCTTCTTTATTATATGGTATTTTCATATGTTCATATGCAAACTTTGTTGCAATTCTTCCACGGGGTGTTCGGTTTATAAAGCCAAGCTGCAACAGGTATGGCTCATAAACGTCTTCGATTGTTATGCTTTCCTCCCCAATTGTGGAGGCAAGTGTGTCTAACCCCACCGGTCCACCACCAAATCGGTTTATTATGGAGTTTAACATTCGTCTGTCCACACCATCAAGCCCTAAGTTGTCAATCTCCAGCTTGAGTAGTGCCATATCCGCAACATTCTTATCAATTTTATCATCAGCCAAAACAAGGGCAAAATCCCTAACACGTTTTAACATTCTGTTTGCAATTCTGGGTGTTCCACGGCTACGCTTTGCAATTTCTAGCGAGCCTTCCTTTGTGATTTCCACATTTAAAATCCTTGCACTACGCTCTACTATTGTCTGCAATTCAATATCGCTATATAATTCCAAACGTGAAACAACACCAAACCTATCACGAAGTGGCGCAGATAATTGTCCCGAGCGAGTGGTTGCACCCACCATAGTGAATTTTGGCAAATCAAGCCTTATAGATCGTGCAGAAGGACCTTTCCCTATGATTATGTCCAAAGCATAATCTTCCATTGCAGGGTACAAAACTTCCTCAACGCTGCGTGATAGCCTATGGATTTCGTCGATGAACAAAATATCGTTTTCCTGCAAGTTTGTAAGTATTGCCGCCAAGTCGCCTGGTTTTTCAATTGCTGGGCCAGAGGTTATTCTGATATTAACCCCCATCTCGTTTGCAATGATAGCAGAAAGGGTTGTTTTGCCCAACCCAGGAGGTCCATAAAGCAAAACGTGGTCGAGCGGTTGATTGCGCATACGTGCAGACTCAATAAAGATTTTTAGGTTTTCCTTAACCTTCTCCTGCCCTATATATTCAGTTAAGCTTTTTGGCCTAAGGGTTGTTTCAATATCATTATCATCAAAGGTTACCTCTGTTGTGATAATTCTATTCTCTTCGTCCATTATTTTTACCTACTTCATCATTTTTTTCAAGCACAGCTTAAGAGCGTCCTCTAATGTTAGCCCCTCCATATTAATGGTTTTTAATACGTCTAGACTCTCTCCCCTTGAGTATCCCAGTACCAAAAGTGCATTTATAACGTCGCTCTTTACGCTGCCGCCACTTTCTGTTTCAGAATCCACAGAAACTTCCACTAAATCTTCGTTTTTAATCTTATCCTTAAGCTCTAGAATAATTCGCTTTGCCACCTTTGGGCCCACACCATTTGCGAGGCATAACGACTTTACGTCATCTGTTACAATTGCAACCGCAACCATCTCGTTTCTAAGCTCAGATAATATTGAAAGCCCAACCTTTGGCCCCACTCCAGAAACAGAGATTAGCATCTTAAAGCAGTTAAGCTCCTCGTTATCACAAAAGCCATAAATGTTAAGAATATCCTCCCTAACGTGTAGGTAGGTGTAAATGGTAGCCTCGCTACCCTTTTTTAACTTTTCGATTGTATTCCTAGATGTGTAAACTCTGTAGCCAATTCCCCCGTTTTCAATAATTACTGCGTTATCTGTAATCAGCTCCACTTTTCCTTTAATAAATGCAATCATATTATTTTCCTTTCATCGCAATTGCGGTTAGCGGGTTATAACTGTGTGCGTGGCAAATTGCAACCGCTAGTGCGTCTGCTGTGTCGTCCGGTTTTGGAATTTCCTTTAGGTTAAGTATTGATTTAACCATAATTTGTACTTGCTTTTTTTCCGCCCTGCCGTAGCCCACAACCCCTTGCTTAATTTGTAGAGGGGTATATTCGAAAACTTCAAGCCCAGCCTCCGCCGCTGCAAGAAGAATAGCCCCCCTGCCATGAGCTACCATAATTGCTGTTTTTACATTGGTGTTGAAAAAAAGTTCCTCCACTGCTGCAACTTTTGGGGAGTAAATGTTTATAATATTTTTAAGTTCGTTTCTTATCATCAATAAGCGTTTGCTTAGCTCTAAATTGGGAGGGGTTATTATGGATGTGTGGAAAAGGGTGGTGAATTTATTTCCTGTAAAATCAATAACTCCAACACCAACTGTTGCAATTCCAGGGTCTACTCCTAGTATAATCATAATAAATCTCCATTTGCGCATTCATAGTAGATATTATAACATAACGGCATTTCTTTTTCAATGAAATAGTTGAAAAAGAAATTCTTAAGTGGTATACTTAGTAAAATAAATAAAAAAGGATATGAAAAAATGAGCGATAACTTTGTTGTGAATGATGGAAAAAATCTGATTATTAATGTTGATGGTGTTGAGTACGAGCGTCTTTGTATCCGCACCCATGTTATAACTAAAGAGGACAAGATGGAAGATGTTGTTGCAAAATATGTGGCACCTATCAAGCAAGAAGGTGACATTTTGTTTATAACAGAAAAGGCTGTTGGCTGCACTCAAGGCAGAGCAATACCTATGAAGGATATTCACCCTCGTCCACTTGCAAAGTTTTTGACTAAATTTGTTTATAAATCCCCCTATGGTATTGGCCTCGGCATACCGGAAACTATGGAAATGGCTCTTGTTGAATGTGGAACAATACGCATTTTATTTGCCGCTTTTGTTAGCGCACTTGGCAAGCTTGTTGGCAAGCGTGGTCTTTTCTACAAGATTGCGGGCTATAAGGCTTCCTCAATTGATGGTCCCTGCGATTACACACTTCCACCATACAACGAATACGTTGTTCTAGGGCCTGAGAATCCCGATGCACTAGCAAGAGAGCTAAGCTCACAGCTTTTAATCCCTGTTATAATTACAGATATTAACGACCTTGCAGGTCAAATTTTGGGTGCCTCCTCCCACTCTATTGACAGGGAATTGATGGTTAAAATCCTAAAGGATAACCCTCTTGGGCAATCTCGCCAACAAACTCCAATGGGACTTATCCGCAAAGTTTCTTAAAAATAAATTATTTTGTGGCAGGTATCAAAATAAGGATACCTGCCACTTTTTATTTTCCTTAAAGCTTTGAAATAAACTCCACAACCACCGCCATAATAGGGATAGACAACATACTGGAAATAAGTGTAAATTGGATTAGGCGGGTAGAGTATAAATAGTCCAGTCCATAATCTTTATGTACTGTTGAAATGGTGGAAACACTACTTGTTGTGTAAAGTAGGATAATCGCCATTTTACCGAAATAGTCAAGCCCAAAATCGTAAATATGGAAAAACAGAACTGTAAGGAGTATTGGTGTTACAATAAGTTTTAGAAAAGCAAAGATTATGCAACTTTTATCTTGCATGAATTCCCTGAAGTTCATATCACCAACAACTGCACCCATAAACACAAAGGAAAAGCTAAGAATAATATCACCAATATTTTTAACGGGTGAATATACAAATTCTGGTAATTTCCACCCCATAAGATTGGAGGATATAGCAACCACATAGATTATCGTAACAGGGTTTACCATCTTTTTCCACGTTTTACTCATAGATGTTCCATAGTAGGCATAAAGGCTTATCACAACAGTCCAAATTATGCAGTCTTGGGCTATAAAGGCAGTCATTCCATAAATCAGAATTTCCTCCCCCATTACCGCTGTCATAATTGGGATACCTGTGAACACAATGTTTGTCACCGCAAAAAGGGTTGGTGCCAACGTCATTTGCGCTCTGCTTTTATTGCTAATTCCCAAAATAGGGTTAAGTAGAAAAACACCAAAGAGTATCAAAATAATAATAATTCCCATAAGCACAAGCCCAAAGTTTACCATTGAGCCATACTCTCGCAGATGGAGTGTGGGATTTAAAACCGCAGAAATTATGTAGCATGGCACACCAATGCGTGATACCAGCCGTGGTGCGCTACTTACAAAATCATCCTTTAAAATACCTTTTCTTCTAAAGTAAAATCCGATTATAAAGGGTGCAAGCAAAACAAGTACCCTATTAAATGCTAAAACTCCTGTTTCTAGCACTGCCATTCCCCCTTTTTAGTGTTTAATATTAATAATTTGCAAACGCCTCAATTAAGGTGGTTAGCATAGGAATTGTAAACGCAGAGATTAATGTAAGCGCTATTACCATAGTCGTTGTTAGCTTTGCATCTCCACCATATGCCTTAGAAACAACCGCCAGCGTCATCATCGGCGCAACCCCCATTGTAATAAGCAAGACCTTTATAGCAATCGTGCTAAGCCCAAACGGATAAACAAATAACAAAACAATCGCAAAAACAGTTGGAAGTGCAAGCATTTTAATAAAGGCAAGCTTCCAAACATTTAGGTTTAGGAACAGCTCCTTAAAGCTCATACTACCCAGCAAAACACCCATATAAATAAGTGAAAGCTCCTTAAGTGCTGTGCTTAGTGCTGTTGTTATTTCCATAATTATTGGTTGGGGTGTTATATTAAGCCCTTTAAATATAAATGCAATAATAATCGCAATCATAGAGGGGTTAAAGAACGATTTTAAGGGTGAATAATGCCCCTCTTTATTTGGCGACATTGCTCTAATCGAGTAAACCCCATAGCTCCACAGGGAAATATCTTGTACAATATAAAAAATAACGCTGTAGTACATACCCTCTATTCCATACAACGCAAGGAGTATAGGTGCGCTTATTGTGAACACATTACTCGTCGCAACACCACACGCAATTATCGGGTAATGTCCTTTTTCCTCCGTCTTTAGCCGGAAGGCAACCCCAAACCCAAACAAGAATATTATCCCAATTGAAACAAAAGAAAAGATAGCAAAATTTATGCTATCACTATATGCGGCAAGGTTTACATCTTTTGAGAGAATTGTTGTAAACGCAAAACAGGGTAGTGTTATTTTAGATAAGTAAACCGGCATTGCACTCTCAAAATCGTCCCCCAAAATGTTTGCCTTTTTGGCAAAAAATCCGATTGCAAGCACTATCAAAAAAGAGAGCATTATATTTATTTGGATCTCTCCCACTGTTACACCTCATTTTTAATCAAGTTTATTTACAATATTAAAAGAATTTTTATACTTTGAAACACTGATTATGTTTTATTGTATCAAAAGTGTACCATATTTTGCCCTATAAATCAAGTATTTTGAGTCATACGCTATCCACTTAAGCAGTTTTATTTAAAAAACATGATTACAGTACTGTTTTCGAACAATA
Source organism: uncultured Eubacteriales bacterium (assembly GCA_964564795.1). Lineage (GTDB taxonomy): Bacteria > Bacillota > Clostridia > Oscillospirales > RGIG577 > CAZMCJ01. Next base: position 11,812 of record CAZMCJ010000024.1, read on the forward strand.
TAATTTTTATTTCTGCACCTTTCAAAGTGTCTGTAACAAACGTTGAATACACAGCACAATGATCTTGTTTCTAAAACAGAGTGGAAACTGAATTATAATATAAGCTTAGAAGTATCAGGGCATATCACTTCTCCAATTAAGTCTATTTTTTGTCCAAAACGGAGTAAAGGATAGACGCAGCAGAAGTTTTTTAAATTCTCTCCAAATCTGCATATTTTTTAGCAAGCGTCGTGCGTAAATCGTGTTCTTTTTTTGTCAACTCTTGCTCATCATGGTGCAGGTTAGTGGGCAGTCTATTTTATATAGACAGCTTAGCTTCTCCATAATTCTACCATTGTTGTTTGAGAGTATTTAGCGCATCTCACTCCATAATATATTTACAATTCAGCACAAAGCTAGAGAACGTCCACCAAAAAGGAGGACGTTCTCTACAGACTGATGGGCATAAAATATGTGACTTAATAATTATTATTCAAATATTTTTTACAAAGTTGCATAAAACGCTCAAATTCTTCTTTTGTAACTGTTTCAGGGATACCTGATGGGTCCATAAAAATAAACTTACCATATTCGCGAGCTTTTTTGCAAAGTTCTTTTATAGCATGTTCTTGTTCATTATATTCCCAATCAAAAAAGTGTTTATTAATTCCGCCACATAGTACAATTTTACCATCCGCTACTTTTGCCACCTCATCAAACGGCATTTGGTCATCTGGATCAAGCGGATTTAATATATCCACCCCAACTTCAATAAGGTCTGGCAAAATTGGCATAATTGCGCCGTGACTATGCATATGCACACAAGCTCCACCCTCATGAATAG
>CAZMCJ010000025.1:0-12561 GCA_964564795.1 uncultured Eubacteriales bacterium
TTCTCTGTTTAAAAGCCCAGTTAGGGAATCTGTTACAGCTTTTTTTTGCAACAGCTCCTTGTGGCGCACGTCATCATCCATATCGGTCAAAAAGGTGATTATGCGAAGTGTGTTGGAAATACGAGAATGGTAAATACGGGATTTGAAGTCAATCCATCTGTATTTGCCATTTCTTTTTTTCATATAGCATATGTGGCTGAACTCATCAATTCCATTAGCATAATCCCTTGACAGCTTTTGTATGTTGTATAGCTCTAAAAAATCCCCCACATAGTCGGGATGCATATATTGGGTTGCCAGTTGCATAACAGCATCGGAAAATGAAATGGAGGGGCTAGGGGAAAAATCATCCAATTTTTCCCCTTCGGTACAAAGAAACTTGTTATCAGTAATATCAGCCTCCAAAACACTATCAAACATTTGCCTGGAAAGGTTGCTGCTTTCACGTTCCATCTCCAGCTGAATTTGGGGGGTAGCATCGTGGGAAATGCCAATCAAACCAAGAGTGGCTCCTTGCTCATCACGAATTATATACTTGCTTGTGGAGGCAAAGTTGGGATTGCCATATAAAGGGGGGAGGGGTTCTATATGGTTAATTAAGGGTTTTCCGCTATTTAACACCCTTAGGTCGTCACTTGTGTAGAGCTGTGCAAGGGATGGGTCAAAAATATCAAAGTCTGTTTTGCCCACTAAATCATCAACACTAGAATATCCAACCATTTTTGCAAAAGAGGAGGACGCGGAAACATAAGTCAAGTTAGTATCCTTAATAAAAATAATATCTTGGGAGTGGTTTAAAATAGTTTTAAAGGCAGTTTGGGTAATGTGGTTTTTGTGGATATAATCCATAGCAGTTCTCCTATGCATATATAATATTTAATGCAACCAATTTACTAAAGTAGTATAACATACATTATAGATTTTGTGTATGAAAAATTGGTAAAATTTGATAAAAATTTAGATATATTGTGGGTGTGCAAAAAATAAGGAACGGTAAAACCGTTCCTTTTAGCAATCATTAACAAGCCGCTGTCATAGCCTTTTTAGCACCTCGCAAAGAAGGTCCCACGTGCGGTAAACGGAGGAAATGGAAACTTGCTCCTGCGGGGTATGCACCCCTTTCATATCGGGGCCAAAGGCAATGCAATCAATTCCCGGCATCTTGCCGGAGAATAACCCACACTCAAGCCCTGCATGGATTGCTGTTGTTTGCGCCTCCTTGCCAAATAAGTCAAGGTATGCCCCCCGAAAAACGTCACGCAAAGGTGAGGAGGGGTTATACTCCCATCCGGGATAAGGGGAAAAGGTTTTAAGGGTGGCATAAGCAAGGTCGCAAAGGGAGCTAAGGCGGGAAACTATCTCCCACTTTAGGCTGTCAACCGAGCTACGCACACCAAAGCTTGCGGTAATCTCGCTATTGTGGCTTTTTAAAATACCAAGGTTTAGGGAGGACTCCACAAGACCCTCAACATCAGCACTCATACTTTGCACGCCGTTTGGCAAACTATTAAGAAAACAAACAGCTTTTTTGGTGGAACCCGCCGTCATTGCTAAAGCCGTACCTGTCTTTTGGTCACTAAGGGATATTTTAACATTAGGGTCGCTTGTTTTAAGCTCATTTTTAACCGTTTTATCAAATAAATGGGTAAAGTTCCCAACCTTTTTCTCATTTTTATCTTTAACCAAAATAGTTGCAGTCGCAAAAAGTGGGATTGCATTGTCCTTCAGCCCACCCTCGATACTAACAAGCAGGAATGGGATTTCGCTGGACAAACTATACAAAAAACGGGTTAAAATTTTGGCTGCATTGCCTCTGCCTTTGTCAATCTCAATGCCAGAATGTCCCCCTTTAAGCCCTGATACAGTAATGGTTAAGATGGTGCCAATGGCATCTTTTCGCTCAATCGGAAGGGTACACTCGGCAGTTACTCCGCCCGCACAGCTGGTGAAGAAAGTCCCCTCCTCCTCCGCATCAAGGTTAATCATTTTGGTGCTTTTAAGGTCGCCGGTATCAAGGGCTGTTGCGCCAATAAGCCCCACCTCCTCGTCCACGGTCAGCACAACCTCTAGCGGTGGGTGAGCAAGGTTGTCCGCCGCCAAAATTCCAAGGGCAAGTGCACCCGCAATACCGTTATCTGCACCAAGGGTGGTTGCGTTTGCGCGCAAAATATCCCCCTCAACTATAAGCTCTAAGCCGTCCGAATCCATATTTATTTGGCTTTTTGATTTATCCTGCTCACACACCATATCAAGGTGACCTTGCAGCATAACGGTTGGGGAATTCTCCTTGCCCACTGTGCCTGCTTTTTTAATTATAACGTTTCCTAAGGCGTCCCTCCTGTGTTCCAGGTTGTGTTTTTTTGCAAAATCTACACAGTAATCGCTTATTTTTTGGGTGTTACCCGACCTGTGTGGTATAGCGCAAAAATCCTCAAAATAGGAAAAAACAGCCTTTGGCTCTAAATTACTTAAAATCCCCATAATTTACTCCTTTACTACTTTGGGGCGGCAATGTGCATCCACCCCTCGTCTTTACTTTAGCTTATCACTTTACATCTGCACAAGCAACTGCTTTGCAAAAGTTTCTTAGTTAGATATAGCCTCATTGCTTTTGGTGTAAAAAACCGATGCCCTCCTATTTTATATATGTGATAAAATTGTTGTTTTTTAGTATGCGCAGATAGGTTATAAGGCGGTCAATCAGTGGGTGGCACCCTTCGCCAAAGTGCTCATCAAGGGCAACGCTAATATCAAAAACAGTTTTAACCCCGTCAATTTGCGTAAAAACAAAGGTGCCGTACTCGTCAAGGGTGATAAAGCTAACACGTGGCTTTTTAAAAAACTTTTGGGCTAGGAGATTGTAAATGCCTTTATGCTCAATTTCAATCACCACGTACCCCTCGTCATTTAATGTAAACACAAGGTTATGGGGATGTAAAGGCACTATATCCATATAGTTAATCTTTTCCTTTTTTGGCAAAATAATTCCTCCTTAATTTTAAAAAGAAGCACACCACACATATATATTGCGTGGTGCGCCCCGTTAAATAGGTTTAGCTTAGCCCTTATCTTTGCTCCATAGCGAAGCCTTAAGGATTGCAATCAGAATAATTGCAAAGAACAAAAGTCCTACGATGTTGCCAACCATTGGGCTTATGCTGGATGCGGAAAGCCCATAGTTATTAAGGTTGATGAAGTCGCCAAAGGTTGCACCCGCAAACGGGATAATGGCAAAAACAGCAAGCAAAATTCCCACAAGCCCCTCCCCGGCAATCAAGCCAGAGGTGAAGAGAATTCCGTTATCAGTAGCTGTTTTTCTGCGGTCCTCAGTGATATTCTTCTTCTTTTGGATAAACAGACGAACCAAACCGCCAAGCATTATTGGTACGGATAAGTGGATTGGAAGGTAAAGCCCAACCGCAAAAGGCAGTACAGGAATTCCCAAAATCTCCACAACGCTTGCAATAAAAACGCCGATAAACACAAGGTTCCAAGGAAGGGTTCCCCCCATAACTCCCTCAACAATCATCTTCATAAGTGTTGCCTGTGGTGCGGAAAGCTCGGCTGAGTCAAACCCCCAAGCCGCATTTAGCAGGTACAAAATACCGCCAATTGCAACGGCAGAAACAATGGCGCCGATAATCTCGCCATATTGCTGCTTGCTTGGTGTTGCGCCAACCAAAAACCCGGTTTTAAGATCTTGCGAGGTATCCCCCGCCATAGCGGCAATAATGCAGATGATGGAGCCAATTGTAATTGCGCCCACCATGCCCTCTGCACCAACCATACCTGTTGCCTTTAAAAGCATAGTTGCGATTAGCATAGTTGCAATTGCCATACCCGAAACAGGGTTGTTGGATGAGCCGATAAGCCCAACCATACGTGATGAAACGGTGGCAAAGAAAAATCCAAAAACGATAATAATAAGTGCGCCAAATAGGTTAACGGGGATAACGGGAATAAGCCACATTGCAAGTGCTACACCCAAAATTCCGAAAATGATAAGTTGGATTGGAAGGTCTTGCACTGTACGGCTGTTGTCCGCTGCACCACCCTTTTTAAGACCCTTAATAGCCTCTGCAAAGGTGCTAACAATAAGTGGAAGGGATTTAACAAGGCTGATGATACCCCCCGCCGCAACCGCACCTGCACCCACATAGCGAATATAGTTGGACCAAAGCCCCCAAGCACCCGAGGTGGCAACAAGCTCACTTACCGAAACAGTTGCTGGGGCAAGAATAATGTCCCCACCAAAAAGAGCAATCATTGGCATAAGCACAAACCAGCCAAGTACTCCGCCAGCAAAAAGGTAGGAGGAGATGCGCGCACCGCAGATGTAGCCAACGCCAGCAAGGGCGGGCAAAACATCAATACCAACACCACTGCCCTTGTATGCGGGGATTGCAAAGTCAACCTCACTGGGGAAGAACTTAAGCCCGTCCGCAATAAGCTTGTAAATTGCCGAGAAACCAAGGCCGGTAAAAACAATCTTTGCCTTTTCGCCCCCCTCTTCACCCGCAATCAGAACCTCGGCACACGCCGCACCCTCCGGGTATGGCAATATTCCATGCTCTTCCACGATTAGCGCCTTGCGTAGTGGCACCATAAAAAGAACACCCAAAATACCGCCACAAAGGGCAATCAGGGAAATCTCCAAGAACGAAGGCATTGTAATAATACCCTCCGCCGCCCACATAAACAGGGCGGGCATTGTAAAAATTGCACCCGCAGCAAGGCTTTCGCCTGCAGATCCTATGGTTTGCACCATATTGTTTTCTAAAATAGAATCACGCTTTAAGATAACACGGATGATACCCATAGAGATAACAGCCGCGGGAATGGAGGCAGAAACGGTCATACCCACCTTCAAACCTAAGTAAGCATTTGCGCCGCCAAAGACAACAGCCAGAATAATTCCAATTACAATAGAAGTAAAAGTAAATTCGGGCATAACCTTATCGGCGGGAACAAAAGGCTTAAATTTTTGTTTTTCCATCAAAAAAGTCCCCCTAAAAAATATATTTATTTCATTATATATAAATGAAAGGGGTTTTGCAAGTGAAAAAAATGGAAAAACACCAAATTTATGGTTATATAGTCTAAAAACAATGAAAAAAGTTGTGGATTTTATACAATCGAAGTAAAAACAATAAAACACTTAAAATAGTATGGTAAATTTACTTTTTAAATATTCTGTAAGTGTTGATTGAATTATTTAGAAGCTAATAATGAGTTTATTTTCGGAGTTATGAGTTTTGAATAATGTCCGTGGTTATGCCCTGACGTAATAGCAGGGACGGAAAATCCGTCCCTAAACCTGTACTTTGGTTTTGATGAATTGGGGTGTGTATCATCTCGCTACAACTGCAGTAGGCAACCCCTCCGCATTGTATTTGTTATTGATATAGGCTCACCACCCTGTGAGGTCACCCCTGCGTGGTTGCCCTTGTGTGGTCACCCTACCTATCACATTAATCGCTTATAACTTTATTATAGTACCCTGCAAATAGTGAACTATCAAGCCCTTTTGTGGGGTCAATTTTGCCATCAGCCTCCAAGTTTTCGATAAGGCTGACCCCAGCCTTGCCCTTTAAATCGGTAAAGAGTGCCACAAAGGAATAGTACGCCATATGTCCTCGCAAAAAGCTAACATCGTCCCCCACTCGCTCATCAAATGGTGCAATTATCCCCGCCACCTTAGCTTTTTCTATTGATGTATCGTAGGTGAAATCACCTGCCGCATCGTTATAATTTAGGCTCCTTAGGAGGAACGTGAAGTACATTCGGCTGTTCATCTTAATGTCGGTGCCAAATTCCGTCTTGCTCATTCCCTTTGTTATGCCGTTTGCGTATGCGTAAGAAACATATGGGCTAGCCCAAGCAGGCACATCTTTGAAGACTACCTTGCCTGTGTGGGCAAGAGCCGCCCCCTCCTGACCCGTTAGGCGCAGCAACATAATAAGCCCCTGAACACGTGTGGGGGGTGTGGTTAGGTTGTACGCACCGTTATCCATACCCTTGAAAACGCCAACCTTGTTAAGGGCATCGGCATAATCGTAAAATGGATCCGCCGCAACGGCAGTTCCGCAAAGCATAATAGTTGTAAGTGCTAGGCACATTAATTTTTTAAACATTTTTGTTTCTCCATTTCTATTTTTTGATGTTTTAATAATATCACAAAACAAAAAATAAATAAAGTTTTTGCAATTCATACAATATTTACAAATAATACATAGATATTTAAAAAGTAAGTTTTATAATAAGTTTATAAGATAAATAAATGTTATCTTATAAACCCCCCTTTTAATTATGACTTCAATATTCCCCCAAATAGAGAAGTCAAGGAACCCCTCCTATTTAATTATTTGTTAAAAAAGAAGAAAAACCTAAGGCTACAAGTCTTAGGTTTTTTTTTATTGATGCTTTAAATAAAAATGGGTTTTAAGTCCCCCCGCAATTGTTTTTCCGTCCTCAATTTCGCCGCTCATAATCATATTTGTGAATTCATCTAGCGGCATCTTAATTATGTTCAAAAACTCATCCTCATCGGGGCACGTTTCCCCCTCCACCAAATCCATAGCCAAAAACAGGTAGACACGCTCGCTTAAGCACCCCGGGGAGGCAAGGTAGCTGCCAAGTGGGATTATTTTGCCTGCGGTGTAGCCCGTTTCCTCCTTAAGCTCCCTTATGCACGCATCTAGGGGAACTTCGCCCGTATAATCAAGCTTGCCGGCAGGTATCTCCAAAATTTCCTTTTCAAAGGCATAGCGGTATTGAGAAACTAAAATAACATCGCCATCTTTAGTCAGAGGCACAACAGCAACCGCACCCTTGTGGTAAGCTACCTCACGTGTTGAGGTATTACCATTTGGCAGCAGCACCTTGTCCTTCCTAACTGTTAGCACTCGCCCGTCAAAAATAAGTTCGCTTTCCAACTTTTTTTCTGTCAAATCCATAAACAATCCTCCCATTCTTTAAAAATAGTATACTATAATAATGGGAATTTTCATAGTATTATATACTAACAAAATTTGGAGGAAGATGAAAATGATTGTCAACACAAAAGTTGCTTGTGATAGCAAAAAAATACTTCTTTACTTAAATATTTTAAAAGAGAAATACCCCTTTATAAATGTATTACAGATTGGGGAAAGTAGTTTAGGAAACAAAATTTACGCAGTTAAGATTGGTGAGGGAGAAACCAATGACATTTTCGTGGGGTCGCACCATGGTATGGAGTGGATAACATCGCTATTGCTTATGAAGTTTATTGAGGACTTTTGCGAGGCAAAAACAAAGGGCAAAAGCATTTTAGGCTACGACCCCTCCTATATTTTTAAAACGAGGTGTAGCTATTTTGTGCCAATGCTAAACCCCGACGGGGTGGACATAGCCCTTAAAAAGGTGCCAACGGATAAAGATACGTTTGAGAGGATTTTGGCAATTTGCCCATATGACGAGCTAAGCCAAAAATGGCAGGCGAACGCACGGGGGGTGGATTTAAACCACAACTATAATGCAGACTTTGAAAAAGGGGTGGAAATTCAAAAAAACACTGGAACTTTCACACCGTCAGCTAGTGGATTTAGTGGTGAATATTACGAGAGCGAGGCTGAAACAAGTGCACTTACCAAATTTGTGCGCCAGATAAACCCAAAGTTTGCCTTTGCCTACCACAGCCAGGGGGAGGAGATTTACAGCGACTTTAATGGGAAGATGGGCAAAGGTGGCAAGGAAATTGCCAATATTTTGAGTGCGGTAACGGGCTACAAAAAAAGCAGTGTGGACGGGTACTCCGCAATTGGCGGATTCAAGGATTGGTTTATTAGCGAGTTTGATAAGCCTGCATTTACAATAGAGGTGGGAATGGGCAAAAATCCACTCCCCATTGATAGCTTTGACGACATTTATATGAAGAATATTGAGGGCATATTACTATCAATGCTAATTTGAAAAGAAGAAAACCATATTTTTTTTAAAAACCATTGAATTTGCAAGAGTTTTGGGGTATAATAAAAAGGATAAAACGTTGTGCTACAATGTGAAACAAGAGGGGGCAGATAATGGAAAAGGGCGTACAGACACTGGATAGGGCGCTAAATATATTAGAGCTTTTGGCAGTGCAAAAAAGTGGCCTTGGTGTAACGGAGATTGGGCTTAAGGTGGGTCTCCACAAATCAACGGCATTCAGGCTCTTGAACGCGCTTGCAGAGCGTGGATATATCGAGAAGGATAGCGACAACGGAACGTACAAAATTGGTATGAAGGTTGTTGAGATATCCTCAATACACCTAAATTCCATCGAGCTTAAAACCGAAGCGGCTCCATCCCTTAGAACACTTGCGGCAATTTCAACCCAGCCTGTACACTTAGCAACCCTTATGGGTAGCGAGGTTGTTTACATCGAAAAAGTGGATACACTAAGCAGCATAAGAATGTACTCCAACATTGGCAAAAGGATACCTGCGCATTGCACAGGAGTTGGCAGGGCGCTTTATTTGGACGCAAGCGAAAGCGAGCTTACAGAGGCGTTTAAGGGGTATAATTTTGTTGGATACACAAAGCACACAGTTTCAAACCTTCGTGATTTTATCAACCAGATGAAGGGCTTTAAGGAACTTGGCTATGTGATTGATAACGAGGAGCACGAGATTGGCATAAGGTGCATTGCGGCACCTATTAGGGACTATCGTGGGCGGATAATTGCCTCAGTTTCCACCTCTGGCACAAAGGCTATCATCTCTAAGGAGAGCGATAGCACGCTAATACCAAAGGTTTTGGACTGCGCAAGGGAAATATCTAAACGTATGGGGTATAATTATTAATTAAAATAAAATTAAAATGGAGGAAAACAAAAATGTTAGACAAAGAAATAGTAATGAGCAAAATCAGACAAAGCGGTCTTGTTGCAGTTGTTAGAGCAACTTCAGGTGATGAGGCAATTAGAATTGCAGATGCTTGCCTAGAGGGCGGATGCGCATCGGTTGAGCTTACATTCACAGTTCCTGGCGCACACAAGGTTATCGAGCAACTTGCAAACACATACACAAAGGGCGAAATTTTGCTTGGTGCCGGCACGGTGCTTGATAGCGAAACAGCAAGAATTTCTATCCTTTCTGGCGCTCAATATGTTGTTAGCCCATGCTTTGATGCTGAAACAGCAAAACTTTGTAACCGTTACAGAATCGCTTATATGCCGGGTGTTATGACAATTAAAGAGGGTATCACAGCTATGGAAGCCGGAGCAGAAATCCTAAAGGTATTCCCAGGGGAGCTTTTCGGACCAAAGATTATCAAGGCTTTCAACGGACCATTGCCACACGCAAGAATGATGCCAACAGGCGGAGTTGACGTAAACAACGTTGGCGAGTGGATTAAGGCTGGAGCAGTTGCAGTTGGCGCAGGCGGCGCACTGACTGCCGGCGCAAAAACCGGAGACTATGCTTCAATTACAAAGACAGCTCGTCAATTTATCCAAAACATAGAAGCTGCAAGAGCTAAATAATTTTAAATTTTTAAGGCGGTGGGAGAAATCCCCCCGCTTTTTTTGCGCTCTCACACTAAACTACACAATATACCTTTACATATAAAATAAATAGTGTTAAAATTTAAACAACTACAAAAGGAGGGAGCATTATGAAAAACATTATTATAATGAAGGAAGATTGCCATAGCATAACCCTAAAGGGATATATTTTGGAAGGTGGGCAAAAGCGTCCAACAATCCTAATCTGCCCGGGCGGCGGGTATGAATTCGTTTCCCCGAGGGAGAGCGAGCCGGTTGCCAACCGCTTTAACCAAATGGGGTACAACACATTTGTGTTAACCTATTCGGTAAACGCCTCCCCCCTTAAAAACAAACCGCTGGACGATGCAAAGTGGGCAATAAAAACCATAAGAAGCCGCTGCGATGAGCTTAATGTGATTAGCGACAAAATTGCGGTGTGCGGATTTTCCGCAGGGGGGCATTTGGCGGCAAGCCTCGGCGTTTTCTGGCAGGAGGAATTGGAAAAGCCAAATGCGCTAATCCTTTCCTACCCCGTTATCACAGGTGGGGAGTTTGCACACAAGGGCAGTGTTAACTATCTTTACGGTGTGGATGCGACCGAACAGGAGCGTGACCTGTTCTCCCTTGAAAAGCACGTCAGCCAAAATACACCCCCAACCTTTATTTGGCACACGCAAGACGACCAAACTGTGCCTGTTGAAAATGCCTTTTTGTTTGCCACAGCACTGCAAAAGCATAAAGTTAAACTTGAGATGCATATCTTCACAATGGGTGCACATGGGCTTTCCACCGCAACAGCGGATGTGGAGGACTATACCGAGGGAAAAGTGAGACTTGCGGATAGCCATGTGGCAAGATGGACGGAATTGTGCAATGAATGGCTAACTAAATACGTATTTTAAGGTTAAAGCTTGTGCTAAACCACAAAAAACTATAAATATCTTGTTAAAAAAATGACTATTGTTGTAACGAACTGAACTTTGTAATATAATAAGTAAAGTGAAAAAAATTTTTAGAGGTGAATAGAGTGCAAAATACATTTAAGGGTGGAATACACCCAAGTGATTGTAAAAGTATCACTAAAGATTTGGCAATAGAAAAAATTACCCCGCCCAAAAAAATAATAATTCCTCTATCACAACACATCGGCGCCCCTTGCGCGCCCCTTGTTGCTGTTGGTGATAGAGTTTTTGTTGGGCAAAAAATTGGGGATAGTCCATCGCCGGTGTCTGCTCCTGTCCACTCCAGCGTTTCAGGGACAGTTACAGAGATTAAGCCTTGCCCCCACCCAAACGGCTCAGTTTCCAACGCAATAGTTATTGAGAACGACTATTTGGAGGAAGTGCATGAGAGCGTTAAGAAAAAGGGTGACTACAAGAAACTTAGCAAAGAGGAGTTAATTGCAATTGTTAGAGAGGCGGGGCTGGTTGGGATTGGTGGAGCTACCTTCCCAACCGCAACAAAAATTAACTCGTGCCTTAACGACAACATTGATTACCTCATAATAAACGGTGCGGAGTGTGAGCCATATTTAACAGCAGACTACCGCTGTATCCTTGAGTTCCCACACATGGTTATTGAGGGACTAAAAATAATGATGAAGATCTTCTCGGTTGAGAAGGCATACATCGGCATTGAGGATAACAAGCCGGAGGCAATTAAGGTGCTTAAGTCGGCGGCGAAGGATGAAAAGGGTATAGAAATTGTAACCCTGCACACCAAGTACCCACAAGGCGGCGAAAAACAGCTTGTTTTTGCAATAAGCGGGCGTGAGGTTCCATCGGGCAAGCTGCCAAGTGCAGTTGGCGCCGCTGTGTTTAACCTTGGCACGTGCATAGCATTATACGAGGCTTTGGAGTTTGGTATGCCGTCCATCAGCCGTGTTCTAACGGTAACGGGCGCAGGCATTAACACGCCAAAGAACATTATGGCAAAGGTTGGCACCCAGTTCAGCTACATTATTGATGAGGTGTGTGGTGGTCTTAAGGAAAGTGCAGGCAAGGTTATTATGGGCGGTCCTATGATGGGAACAGCCGTTTACTCCCTTGACGTTCCTGTTATTAAGGGTACAAGTGGGATTTTATGCCTTGACCAAAATGAGGTTGAATACCAAAAGAACCCCGAGTGCATACGGTGCGGTAAGTGCGTGGACGCTTGCCCAATGGGGTTGCTTCCAAGCTATATAAACCTGTTTGCATCCAACGGAAACATTGAGATGGCGGATAAATATAACGCTTTGGACTGCATTGAGTGCGGCGCTTGCACATTTGTATGCCCTGCAAAAATCCACCTTGTGCAAACCTTTAGGGTTGCAAAGATAAGGATTGGGGAGCGCAGAAGGGCAATGGCGTCAAAATAACTTATAAAAATATTTAGGGGGACAAAAAATTGAACAAGTTACTAACAATATCATCTTCCCCTCACATACGCTCAAAGGAAAGCACAAAAAGCCTGATGTTAGACGTGATAATTGCGCTGGTTCCGGCTTTAACTATGGCGATATACTATTATGGTATGCGTGCGGCAATGCTTGTTGCCGTTTGTGTTTTAACTTGTGTGGTGTGCGAGGCGGGCTATGAAAGGTTGCTTAAAAAAGAGGACACAACAAAGGATTTATCCGCTGTTGTAACAGGAATTTTACTTGCGTTTAACTTGCCTGCTGCTGCAACGTGGTGGATGGGGGTTATCGGTAGCGCATTTGCGATAATCGTTGTTAAATGCCTTTATGGCGGTATCGGCAAAAACTTTGTTAACCCTGCGCTTGCAGGTCGTGCATTTTTAATTTCGTGGGTTGCAATTATGACAACCTTTGTGGCACCAAAAACATATCTGCCAATGTTTGGGGCGATTGATGCACTTTCCAGCGCAACACCCCTTGCAGTTCTAAAGGGCGGTGAGGGCGTAATCCCATCACTTATGGAGATGTTTGTGGGCGCACGTGGCGGCTGTATTGGCGAGGTTTCAGTATTTGCCATCTTGCTTGGCGGCGGATACCTGATTGCAAGAAAGGTTATAAGCATAAGAATTCCACTTTCCTACATCGGAACAGTTGC
>CAZMCJ010000026.1:0-12029 GCA_964564795.1 uncultured Eubacteriales bacterium
AAAATAAATACACTTAAAGGGGGATAAATATGACACAAGAAAAACTTTCTCAGGTTAAAAAACTAGCAACGCAAATAAGAAAAGACGTCGTTTTGATGATTGGCGGCGAAGGGCACGTTGGCCACTTGGGCGGCTCTTGCTCCAGTGCGGACATCATTGCTACTCTTTATGCTTACAAGATGAAACTTGACCCAAAAAACCCTAAATGGGAAGGACGAGACAAGTTCCTTATGAGCAAAGGGCACGCTTGTATTGCTCAATATGCTGCAATGGCGGAGCTTGGCTACTTCGACACTTCCCACCTAGTTACACTAAAATCCTTGGGCTCTATTTTGCAAGGCCACCCGGACGTTAACAAAACTCCTGGTATAGAGGCAAACACAGGCTCCTTGGGTCAAGGCCTTTCCATTGCAAACGGTATGGCTCTTGCAATGCGTCTTGACAAAAAGGACAATAAGGTTTACTGCATTTTGGGTGATGGCGAGCTTGCCGAGGGTCAAATTTGGGAGGCTGCAATGGCGGGTGCAAACTTTAAGATTGACAACGTTGTTGCAATCATTGACTGCAACTGTTTGCAAGCTACAGGCTCTATCATAGAGCGCTTTAACACCAACCCACTCGTGGAAAAATGGCAATCCTTTGGCTGGGAAGTGCTTGAGATTGACGGCCACAACATAGAAGAAATTGCAGATGCGCTTGACAAGGCGGACACAATAAAGGGCAAACCAACTGCTATCATTGCCAAAACAGTTAAGGGCAAGGGCATTTCCTTTGCGGAGCACGTGGTTGGCTTCCATAACGGCGCACTTACTAAAGAACAATACGAAACTGCACTGGCAGAACTTGATGCACAGATTGCAGCACTATAAGAAGGAGGGTTACATAATATGAGTATTACAAAAAGCCAAAGACTGGCATACGGCGAAGAATTGGTAGCACTGGGCAGGGAAAATATTAATGTTGTTGCCCTTGAGGCAGACCTTGGAAAATCCACAATGAGCAATCTGTTCCAAGTGGAATTCCCTGAGAGATACTTTGAGATGGGCATTGCAGAGCAAAATATGCTTTCAACCGCTGCCGGCCTTGCTGTTAGCGGCAAAATCCCATTCGCATCATCTTTTGCTGTTTTTGTTTCGGGCAGAGCATACGACCAAATCCGTCAAACAATCGCAATTGGCAAACTAAACGTAAAAATTTGTGGCTCCTCCTCAGGTCTTTCTGACTTTGGCGACGGCTCCACTCACCAAGCAATCGAGGACGTTGCGATTATGAGCGCAATCCCTAATATGACAGTTCTGACACCTTGTGATGCAACCGAAACCCGCCTTGCTGTTCGTGCTGCGGCGGAAATCCCCGGCCCTGTTTATATCCGTGTTGTTCGTAACGATGTTCCGCATTTTATTGATGAGAACGCAAAGTATGACGGCAAGGTTAGGGTGCTTAAAGATGGTAGCGACGTTGCAATTTTTGCGCACGGTGTTATGGTTGAGGTTGCAATGGCAGCAGCAGCCGAGCTTGATGCACAAGGCATTTCCGCAAAGGTTATCAACGTTGGCACTATGAAGCCGTTTGATAAAGAGGGCGCAATCAAGGAAACAAAGGGTATGAAGTGCGCCATCGCAGCAGAGGACCATTCCTTTATCGGTGGTCTTTCCTCCGCCCTTGCTCTTGCACTTCGCAACGAGGGGATTAAGATGGATTATGTGGCTATTGAGGATACTTTTGGCCAAAGCGCACACTCAAGTGCCGAATTAATGGATTTTTACGGACTTACTTCTCAAAATATAGTTGCAAAAGTTAAGAATTTGGTGTAGAATATATTTAACGTTAAACTAAATATATATTGAAAGGAAGATTTTATGAAATTAGGATTTGTTGGACTTGGAATAATGGGCAAACCAATGGTTAAAAACCTTTTGAAAGCAGGGCATGAGGTTGTTGTTTTCGACGTAATCGCAGAGAATGTTGCAAACGTTGTGGAGGCAGGCGCTAAGGCTGCCGCAAGCTCAAAGGCTGTTGCTCTTGAGTGCGATATCATCATCACAATGCTGCCAAACTCCCCACACGTTAAAACAGTTATAATGGGCGAAAACGGTATTTTGGAGGGCGCAAAGGCTGGCACTATCATCGTTGATATGAGCTCCATTGCACCACTTGCATCACAAGAGATTGAAAAAGTTTGTGCAGAAAAAGGCGTTCTTATGATTGACGCTCCTGTTTCCGGCGGCGAGCCAAAAGCAATTGACGGTTCACTTTCCATCATGGTTGGTGGCGACAAGGCAGTTTTTGAAAAAGTTTACGATATTTTGATGGTTATGGGCGCAAGTGCTGTTCATTGCGGAACAATTGGCGCTGGTAACACAACAAAGCTTGCTAACCAAGTTGTTGTTGCGCTTAACATCGCAGCAGTTTCCGAGGCATTTATGCTTGCAACAAAAGCAGGGGTTGACCCACAACTTGTGTTCGACGCAATCAAGGGCGGGCTTGCAGGCTCAACCGTTATGAACGCAAAGGCTCCTATGATTATGGATGGCAACTTTAAGCCTGGCTTTAAGATTGACCTTCACATCAAGGATTTGAACAATGCGCTTGAAACAGGCCACAGCGTTGGCGCACCACTTCCTCTAACCGCTGCTGTTATGGAGATGATGCAAACACTTAGAGCTGACGGTTGCGGAAACGACGACCATAGCGCACTTGCAAAATACTACGAGAAAATCGTTGGCAACACTGAGATTAGAAAGTTCTAATTTTAGTTAAAGTTTAAAGGGCTGCCCAAAAGGCAAACTCTTATATTGAAAACTTATTTAAAACTAAATACATAAAAAATCTCACCAGAGAAATCAGGCGAGATTTTTTATGCAGTTCAAGCATTTTTGTGTAAGCAGTATTAAGCTCTGCCTTTTATCTAAGTCATCTGTAAATCCCTCCACCGATGTAGTTTTGCTCCGCTCCCTAAATCGCAGCGCCGCCCATTTCGGAAGAAAACCATTCGTCAATGTTTACGAATGCGCTCTTGAAGGTTTTCCCTTACTATGGTAAACTTTTCTATACATACTACTGAGTAAGATATTTTAGAAATGGTAGTCAGAAATTTGAACGCTCGGTGAGCGGATTTATACATTATGTGGGAGATGATAACAATGAAAGCTATTTATAGTAGACGAAGCATCCGAAAATACACATTAGAAGATGTGCCCAAAGAAATTATAGAGCAAATATTGCAGGCAGGTACGCTTGCGCCATCATCTAAAAACAGACAGCCATGGAAGTTTATAGTTGTTGCAGGTTCTTATAAAAATGAAATGCTATCATTTATGAAAGAAGGGCTGCTTCGAGAAAAAACTCGAAATGCACTGCTTCCAAATAGTGCCCAGCATTTAAAAGCTGCCGAATATACGTTGGAGATCATGACGCAAGCTCCTGTTACAGTATTCGTAGTAAATTGTTTAGGCTTAGAATTATCTTCTGTGCTAACCCCAGAGGAGCGGATATATGAAATCTGTAACGCTCAATCAATAGGAGCTGCATTGGAAAATATGACGCTTACAGCTACAGAGTTGGGATTAGGTAGTTTGTGGATATGTGATATCTTTTTCGCACATCAGGAATTAAGTGAGTGGTTAGGCATAGATGGACAATTAGTTGCGGCAATGACTTTTGGCTATGCCGATGAGCATCCAAATAAACGTCCTCGAAAAGACATTCGGGATATAGTGGAGTGGAGAGTATCAGCATTCATTTTGTATGAACCTTTTGCGCTCGGAGAGCGAGTTTGTATTAAGCGAAAGGGGGGTGACAAATGAAAGAGAATAAAATTGAACGGATAGAGTATATTCTGTGTTCTATGATGTTGGGTCTTGTCCCGCTTCATTTGTATTTGAGCTTTATTAACTTTATATATGGCATTGATAAGGGATATGGTCATAGCTATCCGTTAAGGTGTTATATTTTAATTGGGTTATATTTATTCACTATATTGGCTGCTAATATATTTATTATTTACAGGCGAGGATTTGAATTATTAAAAGAACTATGCCGATATTGGGCATTTTCATGCACTATCCTAATACTTGTCCCTCTTATTCAAATAATTATGCCAGAAGGTTCGCTGCTGGGCTTGATATTCTTATTTTTTACTCCATATTTGATACTTTATCCTTTGCTTGACTTATTTGGTGCAGAAGGGCTTACAATAAATCTAATAATTGTTGGGTGTTTTTGCCTTTTCAACTGGGTTCTTTGTAAGTATTTTACTAATGCAAAATAAGTATTCGCTTGTTTGAAAAATTTTCACTCTGATAAAACTAATCTTGATTACAAAAAGGGCAAACCTTGCGATTAAGCTTGGTTTGCCCTCTTTCTATTTTCACCGTCTTTATGTGAGTATATGCCATCATTTCGTATGGTCTTTATTTTTTGCCCCCTTGAAAGCATCACTTAAAATTTACTTGTTTTCGTAAATCCCTAAATTGCACCCCCATTATACGTGGGCATTTTACTACCTATTGTATTTTGTGCCGGGGGAAACCCCCAAAACTTTCGCATCTTGTGGCTGAACAACCCTTGTAATGCGCCACCTCTCCATCGCCTCGTCATATTCCCGCTTGAGCTTTTGCTCGCTTGCTTTTTCCTTTGCCAGGCGCCCCGATTGAGTTTGGTTGCCATTTATGTAGCCCATAATCTCCCCAAGCTGCATATCGTATTTCCTGTTTGTGTTAAACTCATTTAGCACGTCCTCTATCTGCTTCATTTTCATCTCGGCAAGCTCCCTTACGCTCTCTATATCAAGCTTTGCGTTGCTCTCGATTATCGCCTCCTCGATTGCACGCTTTGCATTTTGGCGGGCGATATTGCTGTCGTTTAGCCCCCTTCGAAGTTCGTTATCCATACTAACCCGCCCGCTTTCGCTGTAACCGCTTGTGGGATCTGTATATGCGTTGCCCCCAAGCCCCATTGCCGCCACCTTTTCCGCATTTCCAAGTGCGCTCATCTTTGCATTTGCCTGCAAATCCTTTTGAACAGAGTCATACTGCTGGTCAATTCGTGGCATCTCTTGGCGGAATTTCCTTATATTTTCCGCCTTTGCCCTTTTTAGCGCCTCCAGCTTTTGCTGCTCGGCAGCGGCATAAAGTCGGGCAATCCCCTCCTCACTCGTCACCTTGTTCACCCCGTAGGGGTTGTACTTTCCCGTTTCCTTAACATACCCCCCGGGGGTGTAGCTACCCTCCCAAGTGGATACGATGTCGTTGCTCGCCCATTTTCCTGTGTCCACCCCTTGTGATTGCAAGGCGTTTATTTTCTGCTCCCGCTCTTTTAATAGGCTTTGTCGCTTTGCGGGGTCTGACTCCTTTGCAATTTCTGCCGAAATATCCCTGTCTTTAGCCAATCTTTTCACTCCTTTGTTCTAATTTATTTAATCTGTGGGTGTTGCTTTTTGCACGCTCCTCCACCTTATAAAGCCGCTCGATTACGTTGTTGTGCTTATCCACCTTTTCCTCTAGCTTCTTTAGCCTAAAGCTTGTCATTTGGTTATTGGCAAACAGCCCCGCCACCTGAACAAGGGCGGAAATCAGCGCAACCGTTATTATATCTGTCAAATTTTTTCGCCCCCTATGGTTCTGGAGCCTATGTAGCCGCCAATCGCCCCCAAGGCAACATTCACCCCGCTATCGCTCCCCACAAAAAGGGCGCACAGTGCGGTTAGCCCCAAAAAGGTTAGCGCAATTGTGTCGTTATTAAAATCCTTCATCATTTCCCCCCTTACTTTACGTTGTTTCCAACTTGATATTTTATGGTGAGGGATAAAATTCCAAAGGACTCGTTTAGCTGTGCGTTTCGCAAAATTCCCTGGAACAGGAATATTCTGCGCACCCTTTTAAAGGTTCTAAAGGGGGTTGCGCTAAATATTGTTTTAAAGGTAAATCTGGAGAAATCAACGTTTAAAAAGGAAAAGATATCAAGATTTTTTTGCATTACTTGCCTTTCCACTTCCTCGTCCGTTGTGTATAAAATCTCCACCGAACTGCGCTCGTATGGCATTAGCGTTGCGTAAAAATCGGTAACCGTTTTATACTTGCCCCAGCCCGAAAGGGGGGAGAGGGGCGTCGCCCACATCGCGTCGATTGCCTTGCCATCGTCGTTGTATGGGTTTTGCTCCCAATCCTTGTAAAAGCGCATAACCTTGCCATCGGCGGTACCAAACAGCAAAAAGTCGTTGTAGTTGCAAAAGCACCTAGCGGGGATATTATCAAAAAAGTACCACTCAAACTGGGAATTTTCCATACCCTGCCTGCTATCAGCAACATAGCAGTTACCATTTATGCAAAGGTAGTACTTTCCGTCATACTCAACCGCCACACCATTTTTAAGGTTATTTTCCTTAATCAAGCGGGCGTTTATGCGCTTTGAAACGTTCTTAACATTTCGCTCCTCGGTAACATTTGTACCCATCACCCCGTAAACTCCATCTGCGGACAGCATAAGGGGAATGTCGGTTAGGGTGGCAAAGCACCGCTTGGATAGTGCGCCCACCCCATCTGCACCTTGACGAAGTGGGTAAACAACCCCTCCGTCCTCCGTCAGCATAAAGGTGCGAAGGTATTGGGTTGCATCACCCGTCCCCCCCTCTTTGACTACAATTTGGCTGTCAAACTGGCGAACATACCCCATAATTGCACTCGTATCCGAGCCTATTTTGGTGTAGCCCGTATCGGGGAAGTAAGTGGGATCGTACAGCCCCGATTGCCAGTCCGTATTTTTTTCTGCCATATTGCCGCTTAGGAAGACCCTTGTATCATTCCTGCCCCCATAAATTCCAAAAACGGTGCATTTATTTATCTTATCCGCATACCCGTTGGTCGTTTTGGAGAAGGTCACAACAAGTGTTGCAATGCCCGCGCTTGCAGGAAGCAAATCTGTTGTGGTGATTGTGCCTTCCCCCTTGTTTACGCTAAAGGCAACGTCAACACCATTATGCTTGGCGGTTATCACGCCCCCCTCGTCAAGTGCATTGGTATCCAGCTTAAATGTGCGGGCGATGCCATCGGGGCAAAAGGTGTTAATGCGCTTGGGGGTTAAAAGGTTAACCGCCTCAAATGGAGTGCCTGCACCGCTTGGCGTTGCCAAAATGGTGGTTGTTGGGGTGAATGCGATGTCGCTAACCTTTTTAACACTTTCGCCATCAAAGCAAAGGTAGGTTTCGCCGTCCA
Organism: uncultured Eubacteriales bacterium; assembly: GCA_964564795.1. Taxonomy (GTDB): domain Bacteria; phylum Bacillota; class Clostridia; order Oscillospirales; family RGIG577; genus CAZMCJ01. The sequence goes on from CAZMCJ010000026.1 coordinate 7,212, forward strand.
AAATATATAGCTTGCCCCCCATTGTAAATGATGTGGAAAAGTCGTCACTCATATCATTCCACAACTCCACCCCCTGTTCCAAATCTTCACTTAGTTTGTATAGTTTTGTGCCGGCGTGGCAAAGCATTATGTCATCTTCCCCACACTCCACCTTGAAAAGTCCGTTAATTTTTTCCCCTTCAAAGCTCGCCATGCTTTTGTACCCCGTTCGCTTAACAGGGAAGTAGGTTTCGTCCGCAATCATATTTTTTGCACTAGGGCTTCTTCTAAAATCCACCTTTGTTGGGGTTGTTGTAAAATCCACCCCAGCGAATTTATCCACCACCAGCTCATAGGTTTGGTTGTCCGCCCCGAATGAAAAGGGCTTATGCATAAACATCACCCACCACTTCTTGTGTGGCTACGTTAAACTTCCCCACACGATTTGCGAACTCGTAGTTGTAAAAGTTGAACTTTGCCCTATCCTCACTAAGGGAGAAAAAACTTGCCAATCCAAAGGGCAAGCACTCCTTGGAGAGGTGGTCGTCGTATGGAATTTCATCATCCATTAGGTTGAGTTGTGGGATTTTTTCCAGTGGGGTCTGTCCCTTAGAAACCAGAATAGAGTTGTTGGTTGTAAAAAGCTGCGCAAGGAGTTGATTTGTCAGTGGCACCGCAAACTCCAGGTAGCCCGTTGCCTTCGCCTCACTTTCCCCCAAAAGTGCAAGCGCCTTTAAGTATAGCTCTTTTATTGTCATAAATTTATTTTTCCTTTCCCCTTTGTTGGTGGGCTTGGTTATTGGGGGCGAGTTTGCCCGCCCCCGCAATTGTTCTTCTTATCTATTAATATGCTAGGCTTGCAATGTTGGAGGTCAACATTCCCTCTTTCCTTGCGCACGCCTTAACAATTCCGCCCGTAGCAACATTTGCAAATCCGCCTGTGTATGTAACTCCGCTTGAGGAATAACGGGGGTCTGTTCCGTCGGTTGTGTATGTGATTACCGAGCCATCAGTTGCGCAGGTTAGTGTAGTTGTCCCACCCTTTGTGATTACTACCTCCGCAACTTGGGCCTCGTTAAGCGCAAGCACGTAAACGCCCGCACTCCTTGCCCCCAAAACAAAGGCATCGTAGTAGTGTCGCCCCTCAATTAGGGATCCGCTAATTCCAACAGGGTCGCTATGTATTTTCGCATCGCTAATCTTATAAGGGAACAAAACGCTGTTCTTGTGGGTGATGATGAAGTAGCAGTCCTTCGGCATATAAGATGTTGGCACCTTAACGATTGAAAGCCCAGCAATCTCGCCACATACCCCCTTTGCAAGCGCATCTTTTGCAATCGCCTCCACCCCTGTGAACTCCGGTGATAGGCAAATCATCTTAAAAACCTCGCTTGTAACGTAGATAAAACGGTCGCCGTTTGGCACAAATGCGTCGTCCAGCGCCTGCGCACCGTCGCAGATATGCTCCACAATGTTTGTTTTTGTTGGCTTTGCCGTTAGTGTTTTAACCACACCCGCCATAGTTGCAAAGCGCTTCAGTGCATACTTATCGGCGGTTGGGGTTGTTTGCTCCTTAATTTGCAGTTTAAGGATGTCTCCCGCCCTTTTGGTAAGCTCCTGGTCCTCGTTGTTCCCCTTATCAATTGAAAGGGTGAAGGATTTGTCTTGCGTCATCATCAGCTCTTGCACTGTGTCTTGCAGCTCAACAGGCGTACCATAGCGGTTTTCTCCGCTTCTTTCGTAGTCCCCCTCGGGCACTGTAATTGGTGTGTAAACCTTAAGGGTTTTAACCCCTGTAAGGTCATATGTTGTTGATGTTTTGTCCTTAATAAAGGAATCGCCCGAGAAAACCTCCGCTATTTTGCTTGAATATTTGCTTGCTAAATTAATTGCCATAATTATTTTCTCCTTTTTTTAAAAATATTTTTGTTATTTGCCCAAAAGCCCTTGTAAAAAGGGGTCAATAGGTGGTGTTTTGCCTTGATTTTTTGCAGTGCCGATTGTCATTTCCTTGTTTTTTTGGTTTTGCTTTTCGTGCATCAGCCCTTGCTCGTATGCAGCAATTTTTCCCTGAAGTTCCACAAGCTTATGAGCTCGGTAGGCGGAAACAAGGTTTTCGTTTTTTGCAACCCGCTCCCACACCTCCTCGGGTATGCTCTCGGGCGATACCTCTGGGAATTCGTCAATAAAATCAAGGTAATCCTTAACGTCCCCCCGTGCCATGCTAAGTGCGTCCCGCTGCGCCTTAATTTTGTCGTAGTTCATCCCCTTTTGAGCGTGGGTTTTCAGCTCGTCAATGGATAGCTCCACATCTTGCCCGTTGTACTTAATTTTGTGGGAGGACGGTGGACTGCCTGAGCTCATTTCATCGTCAAATAGGTTTTTCTCATTTAAAGCCTCTTTGCCCCCCTCACTTGCCTCCTCCAAGGCTGCTAGGAATAGTGCATCGTCGAACGATGGGTCGCCCCCCTCTTGTGCAAAATTGGTTTGTTCTTGCATAATTAAAAGCTCCTTTCTATTTTGTCTGCCTGTGGTTGGGCAGTTGTTTCTTTGTTATCTTTTATCATACTTGCCTCCCTTATTGCCTTTTCCTTAAGCGCCTTTATGATTTTTGCCTTGCCCTTAATTTGGCTTGTTGGGATGTTCTCCACATACACAATCGGGTCTGTGATTATGCCGCTTGCAAGCAGATTATCGTTTGTTATGGTTTGCATTGTTTCGCTAAAATATGGCGTTGTGCCAATATCCACATTAATCCTAAGGGGGTGTTTTTTAATCTCCCCAAAGTCAAAAACCTTCACCTCTTTTTCGGAATTATCCCTTGTGACAACAACATCACGGGTGCCATAATGCACCCCCATCATATCCACAAGTATATTAACGTAGTCCTCAACAAATTGGAAAAAGGAAAGTTTGACCAGCTCCAGCGGAGCAATGCTGCTTTTTTGCACCGCAACAATTGCGCTTGTGTTGTTTGGCGGGACGGTGCCAAGGGAGGCGTCCGTTGCGCCCATAAGCTCCATAGTGTCCTTAATCATCCGTTCGATTAGCACCATAACGCTAGATGAGATGTCAGGCGCCCTAAAGGCGGATAAAATCGCCTCGTTTGGGTTGCCACGCATTGCAATTGCCTTGCCGATATCGTTGTTATACCCGTTTGGAAAGCGGGTTGCATCGTAAATAATTTTGGGGAAGGCAATTTGCTTTATGCACTGAACATACATCGAATAAAGCTTGTTTATCGCAATTTGGTTTGGGATTGCGTAGGTGATTGGGGAAACACCGTGGTAGGAGTTCTTCACCTTGTCCCAGTTCATAAACGCAACGGGGTAAAGAGCGTAGTCCATCAGCTTTTCCTCCATAACCATTGCCCCTTTGGTGCATTTTGAGAAGGCAATTTTCCCCCCTTTTTTCTCCATTTTAAGGAGAACCGTCACCTTGTTGTCCTCGTCAATGTTAGACAATCCAGCCTCCTTGCTATCGGGGATAATCTCCTCAATTTGTGATTTGCCAATGCCGTTTTGCTCCGCCTCCCTTTTAACCTCCGAAACATCATTTCGCATAGAAATTATAATGTAAGGCTGGCTTTGCACATCAGCGCTTGCGCTGTTTCCAAAGAAAATGTCCACGTTGTCGATTATGTCAATCTCAATTTCCCCTTTAACTTTCTGCCCATTTTCGGTATCGGGGTTAAAGTAAAGGTAGAAGCACCCGTCACCGTCCACAATGCAGTTTTTAAGCATATGGCGGTTTTTGGTTTTCGCCTTTGTGTTCTCCATCGCCCGCTCCACCTCGGCATCAATAATCAGGCACTTCTCCCTCTCCACCTTTGTTTCGTAAAAAGGGGTGGTCTGGCACGAAATGTCGTCCGACACAATCATAGAGATAAACAGGTTGGCAACACGCTTTAGAATGTTAAAAATCAGCGGGTCAAGGCTGGTTACCTTCAGCCCCTCCCATTGCTTGCCCACAAAGAAATTCTCGTTGGTTTGCACAACTTCGTGCAGGTTAATCGAGTTTTTGTAGCTCATACCCTTTAGGTATTCGTTGTAAATTTTCTCGCTCTCCATCTTTTCCTCCTTATTTTTATTTTATATGTTTGCTTATTTCACCCCCCTAAATCCCAAAGTTTAAGAAGTGTGCAATCTTGTTCCCTTATTTTTGTCTTTACCCATTACACCACCCCTGCACCTCAAGGTTTAGGAAGTGTGCGGTCTCGCTCCCTTATTTGTGTGTTTACCCATTACACCACTCCTACACCCCAAGGTTTAGGAAGTGTGCGGTCTCGTTCTTGTCGTTTCCCATATCTTTCTCCCCCTTATTTTGCTGTCTTTCATAGTCACCCCGCCTTATCCGCCTATCTTCCCTCTTTTTTAAGGGTATAAGCAAGCAGAGTGGAGATGTCCTTTTCCATCTCGTTTGGTGGGGTTTGGTCGCTATTTTGCTCCGCAACTTTCCCCTCTTTGCGGGGGATTTTCACCCCACCGCTAATCACCCCACCCAGTGTAAAGCATACAACCGCCGTTAATAGGTTTAATAAAATTTCCATTTTCTCCTCCTTATTTTTATGTTTATCCACTGCACACTTTTAAACCCCAAAGTTTAGCAAGTGTGCAACCTCGCTCCTGTTGTTTTGCACACTTCCCCTCTTGTTTGTTTACCCATTACTCCACCCCTAAACCCCAAAGTTTACGAAATGTGCAACCTCGCTCCTGTTGTTTTGCACACTTCCCCTCTTGTTTGTTTACCCATTACTCCACCCCTAAACCCCAAAGTTTACGAAATGTGCAACCTCGCTCCTGTTGTTTTGCACACTTCCCCTCTTGTTTGTTTACCCAT
>CAZMCJ010000027.1:0-11865 GCA_964564795.1 uncultured Eubacteriales bacterium
GCTTTACCAACAACAACCTCGCTATGTCCAAAGCCGTATGCCGGCGCTGTATCGATAAGATTTATGCCGTTTTCAACGGCAGTTAGCATTGCTTTTACCGGTATTTCATCGTCTTGCTTTCCCCAAAATGCATCACCGCCTGCTGCCCATGCACCAAGCCCGATTTTAGATGCCTTTATGCCTGTTCTTCCAATTTCCATATATTTCATAAAATTCTCCCCCTAATTAAATAATCGTGGTATTGTCATTGTGATTGCCGGAACATAAATTACCAAAAGTGCTACTACTATTGCTGATAACATAAATGGTATTATTGCCCTAAACGCCTTATCAATTGATATTTTGCCTATTCCACATGTTACAAAAAGAACAGCTCCAACGGGTGGTGTATAGTTGCCAATTGCAAAACAAACAACTAAAATAAGACCAAATTGTATTGGATCCATACCAAGCTGTTGAGTAATTGGCAGGAATATTGGTGCAAAAATGATAACTGCAGGCGTTGCGTCCATAAAGGTTCCAACCACCAAGAACACAAAGAACATAATAAGTAGTATTATCCATTTGGTATCTGTAATTGCAAAAATTGTCTCCGCAATAATAACCGGTATCTTTCCATATGCAAGCATCCAACCAAAAATGGTTGATACACCAATCAAAAGCAAAACAACCGATGTTGTTAGGGCGCTTTTAAAAAGTATCTTTTTTATTTGTGAAAACTTGACTGTTTTATAAATAAACACAGACAAAATAAACGAATAAAATGCAGCAACAACAGCGGATTCTGTTGGTGTGAAAATGCCACCTAAAATACCACCCAAAATAATTATAAAGGTAATCATAGGCAGTATTCCTTCTAATAGTGCCTTTGGAACATCCTTTAGCGTCATAGACGTATCTGTGTTGTATCCACGCTTTTTGGATATTATGTAGGCAACTATCATAAGCCCTAAACCCACCATAATTCCGGGCACAATACCTGCAAGGAAAAGTCCGCTTATGGAAACGGACCCTGCAACTGTTGCATAAACAATCATAACATTACTTGGTGGTATAATAATACCGATTGTTGCCGACGTTGCTGTTACCGCAACAGAAAAGTCCTTATCATACCCCGCTTTTTCCATTGTTGGGATTAGTATTGCACCAAGTGATGAGGCGTCTGCCGTTGCTGATCCGGAAACGCCACCAAAAAACATACTTGCCAAAATATTAACGTGTGCAAGTCCACCTGTTAACTTACCAACAAAAACGTTTGCAAGGTTTATTAGCTTATTTGATATATCCCCCGCTGACATAAACTCCCCCGCCACCATAAAAAACGGTATGCACATTATCGGGAAAGAATTTATTCCGTTGAACATTTTTTGAACAACCAATGTTAGTGGTATATTTGTTCCACCTGTTACTATTGTGAATATTGTTGAAAGTGCAACTGAAAAAGAAATTGGCACGCCAAGCGCAATTAGCGCAAGCATTGATACAAATAAAATAACTATCATAACTGTCCTCCTTCCTACATTATTAAAACACTATTATCGATATTTTTAAAAACTTCCTCATCAATTCCATATATGTTTTTTCTTATTGTTTTATAAATAATCTCTAGGCAGTTTAGTATGGTCATCAATCCGCAAAATGGGATTATTGAATATACAAACCCCATATTAATCCGCACCGCCGTGGACATTTGAGAAAAACCCTCCACCGCAAAAACATATCCATAAACAAGCCATATTACAGCTAATACCATACACAAAAGATATGTAATTATATCAACCGCAACCTTAATTTTTGGATTTTTAATTCGTGTTACAAAAATATCAAGCCCAATATGTGTTCCATATTGAAGACCTATTGTTCCTCCTAAAAACGCAATCCACACCATTATAAAGCGCGCAACCTCCTCCGACCATGTGGACGAGTCGTTAAGAATAAACCTTGTAAATACCTGCCACAAAACAATAATTGCCATAATAAGCGTAAGAAAACTTAGTAAGTTTTCAAGCATTTTATCAATCTTTGCTTTTATCTTTAGTAGCATATCCATTCCCCCTTACTCCGTCTTTTTAATATAATAAGTTTTGATTTAGCAAAGAAGATACCCCAAAGGCTTTGGTGTATCTTCTTTTGCGTTATTTGGAAATATTTATGAATTAACAATAGAGTTGATTAGATCCTCGCCTAGTTCTTTACTGTATTTATCAAATACTGGTTTCATAATTTCTATAAATTCCTTCATTGTTTCTTCAGGTAGCTTTTGGATTTTTCCTCCTGCTGCAATAATCTTATCCTCATACTCTTTTTGCATTTCCAAAATTTTTGCTTTTTCCCATTCTTTTGCCGCTGCCGCACCCTCTAACAAATTCTTTTGCTCGTCAGGAGTAAGTGTGTTGAAAAGTTTCAGGTTTGTTAGGATAACTTGTGGAGTTCTTAGGTGAGCTGAATCCGTGATAAATGGAGCTGTCTCATATTGCTTATAGGAATAAACGTTACCTATGTTATTTTCTGCACCGTCAATTACACCTTGTTGAATTGCAGTGTAAACTTCGCCAAAGTTCATAGGTGTTGGGCTTGCACCCATAGCTTTAAATCCGTCTTGCATACTTGCCGAGTTCATTGTACGGATTTTCAGACCTTTCATATCCTCCGGCTTCTCGATAAATCCTTTTTTAAGGAACAAGTATCTTGGCCCTTCTTCAAAGAATGTTACAATTTTAAAGCCTTTTTCTTCGGATTTTGCTCTTATGATATCCCCTGCTTCGCCATCAAAAACTTTCCAAGCATGGTCAAAATCTCTGATTATATAAGGGATTACAAAAACGTTCATCTCTGGCACAAATCCACTCATATTTGCGGAGTTTGCTTTTGCCATTTCTAGTGTTCCAAGCTTAACACCCTCAACTGTGTCCAGCTCTTGCCCTAGTTGTGCCTCGTTGTAAACATCAATTATAAGCGAGCCGTTTGTTCTCTTGTTAACTTCCTCAGAAAGAAGCTTTAGCCCAAGTGCAATTGGGTGATCTGATGCGGAGTCATTAGAAAGTTTCCAAGTTTTTTTAGCTGGAGCGGGTGCTGGAGTTGATGCCCCCGGAGTTGGCGCAGGTGCCGGTGGTGGAGCTGGTTTTGAGCTACAACCAACCAATGAAGTAATTACACAAATTGTTACTAATAAAGCTGCGATTTTTTTCATAATATATCCCCCTTATTATTTATAACTTAATTTTAGAGCAAATCTTTTGTTTTGTATTTACAATATTTTGTTATTTTTTTCAAAATCCAGCAATAACTTCACTATAATTTGAAAACTATGGTCATAATAAACAAATTTTCACTTCAAAATTTCACACTCAAGAAAAATGTTCTTGCTCACTTCTTTTCCATTCATAATATTAAGAATATGGCTAAAAAGTGGCGTTTGATAGTCTTTTATAACAATTGTGCCTTCAATCATATTGCCATCTAGCATATTTATCCCAAGCTCATCACCCGGATAGCTTGAAACACTTACAACATTACACTTAATCTTTTTGCTTCTTATTGCTCGCACTGCTCCATATGCCATTAGATTGTTATGCACAAAAATATTTTCAACCTGTGCAACTTCATCAATAAATCGTGCTGTGCGCTCTTCCGCTGTTGCTGTTAGCCATTCTGCACCAAAGCTGTGATTTTTGTCTCTGAAAAATCCATCGCTCCTAAGTTTTGTAGTTAGGGATGGGGTGCTTCCCTTTATCTCCAACACACCATTTGCACTGCCTGCCACCATCCCTTTGCCCATCTCCCCAATCTTGTGATTATCTACCCCAAAAAACATCGTGTATTTATCCGTTTCTATTAGGTTATCCAATATAATTACAGGGATATTTTGGTATGCTCTCTCCACTATTTCTGTTAAAATAACACTATCACTAGGTGACACAAGAAGCATATCCACACCATAACCCAAAAGTGTTTCAATATCTGATATTTGTTTGTTTGGGCTGTCAAATGCGTTTAGAATGATAAGCTTAACATTTGCATATTCCTTCAAATTTTGCTTTATATTTTTAATCCTCCAGCTTGCCCATGGCTCGTTCAAGTTAGACTCCGAAATCCCAATTAGATAGTCAACACTATATTTCTTGTTATTTTTGCTTGCAAAAAATCCAAAAACCCCTGCTAGTATAATAAAAATAATGATTAAATTATAAAATATTCTTCTTTTCATTTTTTCTGCCCCATTTTCCTAAACTCTATTGGGGACACGTTATATATTTTTTTAAAGGCTGTGCAAAAATAGTGCTGACTGTTGTATCCCACCTGCTCCGCAATCTCATATATTTTCATAGTAGGGTCTGAAAGTAGTTTTGTTGCATTTCTTGCTCTTACTAATGATAAATAGTCAACAAATGTTAATGACAAATCCTTTTTAAACATTTTGCTTAAGTAAGAAGGGCTTATATTTATACTTTCTGCCACATCGTTTATAGAAATTTCTTTGTTTTGATAATTTTCATTTATATATTTCAGCGCAAGCTTTATTATAAGGGAATAATTGCTTTTCTGATTATAACCTTCTGATAATAGATTATATGTTTTTGCACTACCTGCTATTCCTCCCTCCACAAATGCCGAGTTCTTATATGATGGGTAGTTATGCTTCCCTAACGTTTTTGTTATTATGGCATCGTCCTCCATTTGTTCGTTCATATTGGAAGGGAAGGATAAAATAACAATGTTTCCCTCCACCAAATAAACGCAGTGCTTTTTAGAGTTTTGAAACAATTCCTTTAACTCAGCCAGCACCACCAAAACCTCCTTGTGTGTGTGGTCGCTTACAAATATTGGGGTTATAAGATACATATAAGGGTTGTTTGAAGTGTCAAGATTAAAGAAACTAAGCTTTTTTTCCACCTCATCGCTACCACACATCTGCGTTGTAATTTCTTGCAAAATCTTTTCTAACAAGATATCCTTATTATCGTCAATATGCTGTTTAAGGCTTGTATTTATCCTACGCTCCTGTTCCATACTTTCTATTTGCTCGCCCGCCCTTTTTAAGGCATTTTTAAGTGCCACCTTTGAAACAGGCTTTAATAGATAATCTGTTACCACTAACATAATTCCTTGACGTGCATACTCAAACTCGTTGTATCCTGTTATTATAATTACCAGGCTCTCAGGCAATTCCACCTTTATTTTCTCTATCAGTGAAAGACCATTTAACACAGGCATATTAATATCCACAAGTAAAAGGTGTGGCCTATGCTCTATTGCAAGCTCTAGCGCTATTTTTCCGTTGTCTGCCTCTGCCACTACAACCATATCCAGCTCGCTCCACAAAACTGCGTTTTTTATCCCCTCGCGTATTGTGGATTCATCATCCGCTATCAATACTTTTATCACTATTTCACCTTCTTTTCTTGCAATTTTGGGTGTCTTATTTGTATTGTTGTGCCTGCATCTACTGTGGAGTAAATGCTTATTCCATACTCGTCCCCAAATGTTAACTTAATTCTTTCGCTCACGTTGTATATCCCAAAACCAACCCCATCTTTTTCCTTGCCACTTAGTCTCTTTGCTATTTCTTCCAAGCGTTCTTCGCTCATACCCACGCCATCATCGGTAATCTCAAAAATAACCGCTTCCTCATCCTTTCGTGATGTTATAAGAATATTTCCGCCCATCTCCTTATTCCTTATTCCGTGGTATATTGCATTTTCAATAATTGGTTGAAGGATTGTTTTGAGCACAAACAAGTCCTCTACCTCGTCGCATTCAATAAAATAACTTAGCTTGTCCTTGTACCTAACCTTTTGTATCGCCAAATAGCTTGTTATATGGTTAATCTCTTCCTTAAGTTCAATCAGCTCATCACCGTTATTAAGCCCAATCCTAAAGAAATTTGAAAGTTCTGACACAATGTCCTCAATCTCCAAAACATTGTGCTTTTGCGCCAGCCACCTTATTGTGTCCAGTGTGTTATACAAAAAATGTGGCTTAATTTGCTCGTGCAAAATTCTAAGCTCCGCCTCTCGCTTGCTTTTCTGTTCTTTATACACCATGGAAATAAGGCTGTTTATCTTGCTTATCATTTTGTTAAAGCTATTGCCCAGTTTACCAATCTCATCATCATATTGGCTATTAAATTTAACTGTTAAATCTCCGTCCTCTACGTTTTTCATAAGCCCTGTTAATTTTGAAAGTGGTCGCTCAATTGTATATGCAAAAACAAAGGAAAGGATAACACCAATTAGAATTGTAAAAAGACCAATTGCAATAAAGTATTTCTCCACCGTTTCAACACTGCTCAGAGCTTCGTTAAGTGAGAAAACGCCTACTGTTGTAATATTATTGTAGTTTGACCTTTCGTATAATAGCTGGTAATCCTCCCCTTGTATTGTTTGGTTAATCATTTTGTTATTTTCGTTAAACCACGAATTATCTATTCTATAAACTGTCTTATTAACCGGGGTATAAATAATATCTCCATTTCCATCTATTATGTAAACAAACCCGTTTTTCCCAAACTTTGTTTCATTAATTTGCTGCTTTATATCAAACAAATTAATATCTACCAAAATAACACCAATATTATGGTCTGATGTTGGGTCGATAATTGGGTATGTTATTGTTGCTTTGTCAAAGGCTGATATATTTTGCTTGTAAATAATACGTCTCTCATCCATTTTAGAGAAAAACCTAAGGCGTGGCTCGCTTTGGAGTATTGCATTTATAAACCACTCCTCGCTTGTAACCGGCTCATTAGAACGAATAAGCATTTCGTTGCTAAAATATTTACCAGCAGAGTTAACCATAAGTATCCCCGAAATATATGGATTTGTTTGGTAAAAGCTGTGGAATGTGTCCGAAATTTTTTCCATTTTTTCAATGGATATGTCATCTCTATCTATTCTGCTTTTTGCAAATTCTATTACATTTTCATCTTTAGCTAGATATTTTAAAACATTTTCTACTGCTGCAATCTGGTAATCAATATTTTTACTAACCTGCTCAATCATTTTAAACGTGTAGTCATTTGCTTGTTGTTTCATAAAATAACCATACGCAACGCTACCAATCGTTCCCAATAAAAAAACGCTTATCAATGCCAAAAATGAAAAGCAAATAAGCAGTTTATTCTTTAAGTTAATATTATAAAAATAAGCCTTTAGTGCTTTTAAAATATCAATCGCCTCCTTTACTTTCGACTTTATCTTGCATAAAACTACTGTTCTATTATATAATCATTGTATACTTAAATCAAGTTTGGAGATAATTTTGATGAATTTAACAAAAAAAACATATGCCTTTTTAGGCATTCTGTCTTTTATTTTTTTGCTTATTGGGGCATTTTATTATTTTACATCTTCTGCTCCCCCTCCCTCAAAGGGCACAATTGGTTTTATACAAGTTGGGGATGAATCGGAGTGGCGTCTTGCTATGACCAATAATATTGTCAGCACACTTAGTGCCAAAGGGTACAACGTTATTTACAGCAACGCTAATCAGCGCCAAGAAAACCAAATAAAATCCATTCGTTCCTTTATTCGCCAAGAGGTTGACTACATTGTTTTGGCACCCGTTGTGGAATTTGGCTGGGATGATGTTTTGGAGGAGATTGCCCTAGCTCACATACCGCTTATACTAGTAAACCGCAACATAATTGTTAAAAACGAGGAGCTGCAAAAAACAATCGTGGCTTTTGCCGGAATTGATAACGAAAGTGCGGCAAAAGAATGTGCAGAGGTCTTGCTGCAAAGTATTGGGGAGACTCAAAAACGCATTACAATTGTAGAGCTGCTTGGCAATAAAAATTCTGATGTTACACGTCATCGCAAGATAGGCTCTAACGAGGCTTTTCTTTCTAATGAAAATGTTCAAATTTTATCTTCTTATTATTGTGGCTTTTCCAAAGTTACCGCAAAGGAAAAAGTACTTGAGCATATTGCCCTCACAAAAAGTTTGGGCATTACCACTAACGTTATTTTTGCCCACAACGACGATATGGCATTTGGTGCAATGGAAGCATTGGACGAGTTAGGGCTAAAACCTGGCAAAGATGTTATAATTGCCTCCTTTGATGGGGTAAGGGGCGCTTTAATTGAGGTGGAAAAAGGTAGAATTAGCACTCTTGTTGAAAATCCTGTGGATTATGGAAGTGTGATTTTGGACATTATAAATAAGTATGAAAATAACGAGATTATAGCTCGGAAAATTTTTTTACCCTATAAAATAATAACGCAAAATAATACCGCTGAAGTTTTAAAAGAACGAAAATATTAGTTTCAGTTTTTTAGTGACACCTTGTAGACACTTTATATCATTTTTCAAACTGTTATAGCTTATTTTAGAACAACAAACAACCAATAAAATAAAAAAACCCTCTAAACTCCGATTTTACGGTGTTTAGAGGGTTTTTTATTTGGCAGGGGCAGAAGGGTTCGAACCATCGGCACGTGGTTTTGGAGACCACTGCTCTACCAACTGAGCTATGCCCCTATATTCAGTTCCTTGCATATTATACCGAATTTGTTCTTTGTTGTCAACCTTATTTTTAAATTATGCATAATTTTTTTAAATCGATAAATAAGGTTGTTGGCATTTCCACGAAAATGCCAACAACGCCTTATTATTTTAAAATATCAGCTTTTTTACGGCACACATCCATTGCCGTTATTATTGCACTCCTAAACCCCTCTTTTTCAAGGGCCGCTACTGCGTCAATTGTTGTTCCGCCTGGTGAGCAAACCATATCCTTTAACTTGCCTGGATGCTCCCCTGTTTCTAACACCATTTTTGCGCTACCCATCACCGTTTGCGCCGCAAAAACATACGCCATATCTCTGCTCATGCCCCCTGCAACTGCGCTATCCGCCATCGCCTCTATCATCATAAAAACATAAGCGGGAGATGAACCGCTGACCGCAACCACAGTATCCATCAGCTTTTCGCTTATAACTTCGCACCTCGAAAAGCTGGATAGTATGCTTTTTGCAAGTGCGATATCATCGTCGCCTAGCATATCGTTGTAGCACATACCCGTCATACCCATTTGCACAAGAGCGGGCGTGTTTGGCATTGTGCGCACAATTTTAACCTTTTTGCCAAAGTAGTCCTCCACCATTTGCACAGATTGACCGGGGGCAATTGTTATAATAATTGCGTCTTCTTTTATACTTTGTGCTATCTCTCCACACACGCTTTTATACATATTTGGCTTAACTGCAATAAAAATGATATGACAGTTTTTTGCAATATCAGTGTTGTTTTGGCTAACGTTTATGCCCCACTTTTCCTTCATACTTTGTAGCGCAATCTCGTAAGAATCGGATGCCCAAATGTCACAACTTTTGAAAACACCAGATTTTATAACACCTTCAATCATTGCTTTTGCCATGTTTCCGCAGCCGATAAACCCAAGTTTTTTACTCATAATGCCCCTCTTTTCTTATGTGTTTAAAAATCTTTCTTTATGTCCTCTTGGGTGTCAATATCCAAAAACTCTCCATCGCTATCAAAATATATAAAACGACAGTCATTCATATTTTTCATGTAGATTTTTCTGCCACCCGTGTCTCCTTCTAGTGCCAGAAGCGTATTCTTATACCTCTTTGGGAAAATGCAGGGGGAAAAGCACTTCTCCCCCACTTTTGGCACAATAATTTTATCCATTTTATAAAAATGGTCTAAAAGGTTGGTAACCGTTTTTTCGGTAATCCTCGGTTGGTCGCAGGGGAAGAACATAAATCCGTCCACACCCCCACAATTTGCAACGCCCAGCTTAATTGATGCGCTTATCCCTTGGTCGCTTTCATCATTTTGCACCACAAAAATTTCCCTATCATAACAATAGCTACTAATTTCCCCATATTTTGTGACAACTACACTCTTTTGGAACAGATGACTAAGTGCAACGCTATAGCTAAAAAGCGGCGCACCGTTATACTCCATCAAAAGCTTGTTCTGCCCCATTCTTCGGCTAAATCCGCTCGCCAAAAAGATTGCGGCAATATTATATTTTTGCATTTTCTTTAATTGCTTTCAAAACCTTTTCCGGTGTGAGCGGCAAATCCCTAACCCATACACCTGTTGCATTAAAAAGTGCGTGAGCAATAGCCGGAGATGGGGTATTGATTACAACCTCGCCTATGGATTTTGCACCGTACGGACCTGTTTTTTCATAAACATCAGCAAACTCAACCTTAATTTCGCCAACGTCTTCTCGTGATGGAATTTTATAATTAAGGAAGGAGTTATTGACCATTTTGCCATTTTTATTATACAAAACGTCCTCGTAAAGTGCCATTCCCATTCCTTGAGCAAGTCCGCCCTCGCCCTGAATACGCGCCAAATTTTCGTTAATTCTTGTACCGCAGTCAATTGCTGAGTACATCTTAATCGGCGTTATTTTGCCTGTTTTTGTGTCCACCTCAATCTCAGCAAAGCCAGCCATAAATGGTGGTGGAGATATGGAGGGAACAAAAGTACCCGTTTGGGATAGTGCAGTGCCCTTGCCTGCTGCTATTTCAACCGCCAAATCTTTAAGGAGAATTTTCTTTTCTCCATTTAATTCGTAAACATACTCACCATCAAAGTCAACGCTATTGCAATCTGTTTCTAGCAGCCTTGCACCCTCACGCTTTATATCGTCAATCAGCTTGGTTGCACACTCCACAAGTGCATTTCCTGTAACGTAAGTGGTTGATGATGCGTAGGAGCCTGTGTCATATGGTGAAACGTCGGTATCCACGCCATGAACTGTGATATTCTCCATCTTGCACATTAGCATCTCTGCCGCCATTTGGCAAAGAATTGTATCACACCCCGTGCCCATATCGGTCGCACCAATCATAAGTGTATACCCACCTAGCTCGTCAAGCTTTAGGTAAACGGTTGCAGTATCGAGGTGGGTTATACCCGAGCCTTGCATACACGTTGCAACACCAATACCCCTGTAAACACCGTTGCCCATATCCTTTTTAAGCTCACCCGCTTTGTATCCAATCATCTTTGCACCCTTTTCCACGCACTCCAAAAGACCGCAACTGGACAGGGTTTCGTTATGATATGCAAACATTACGTCGCCACTTTTAATCATATTAATTTTGCGCATCTCAACGGGGTCGATGCCGATTATTGACGCCATTTCGTTTATTGCGCTCTCCATTGCAAAAAATCCTTGAGTTGCACCGTAGCCCCTAAACGCACCCGCCGGCATAGTGTTTGAATACACCACGTTATATTTAAAGTTGATTGCTTTTGCATTGTTGCAAAGGGACAGTGTTTTTGTGCCGGACAGTCCAACTGTTGTGGAGGCGTGTTCGCCATATGCACCGGTGTTTGACAGCGTATCAACCTCTGCCGCTAGGATATTTCCCGCCTTATCGCACCCCAAACGAATTTTTATACGCATTTGGTGACGACTGTTGCTTGCTGCAAACGTTTCATACCTATCATAAACAATTTTAGCAGGTTTTCCCGTTTTCATCGTTACAATCGCAGGGTAAACCTCCGACACCAAAGTTTGTTTTGCACCAAATCCACCGCCAATCCTAGGCTTGATAACTTTAATCATTTGTGGGGAGATTTCCAGTGCGTTTGCAACCACACGACGTGCGTGAAATGGTGTTTGGGTAGAGGAAACCACGTTAAGGCGTCCGTTGTAGTCAAAAAATGTGAAAGTTCTGAATGTTTCCATCATTGCTTGCGCATTTGCTTTTGTGTGGTAGGTGCGCTCCAAGGTGTAATCGCACTGCGCCAGTTCCTTATCCATATCCCCTTTTGTAAAGCCACCACTTGCGCAAAGGTTACGCATTTGGTCGCCACCAATTGGGAAGTTGATTCTGTAATCGCTCTCGTCGTGGATAACGTTTTTGTTGTCAA